>JACPSL010000039.1 GCA_016193285.1 Candidatus Melainabacteria bacterium | reverse complement strand
CATTTCTAAAGTTTGAAATTAACAGGCTTAAAAGAGGGATTTCCTTTAACGAGCAGAAACTTCTACCAGTACGTAATGAGATTAGGCTGTCAACCTGGCGTCCTGCCTTCACTTGGGTTTAATTTAAACCGTAAGTCCTATGGCCTACAGAAAAATCTATTTTTCAGACCTAAAATGCTTTATTTGATCCCAATTCTGCATTCTACGAAAAAAATTAATTGTTAAGTTTTAAACTTGCGAGAATAAAGGGATTTACCCTGACAAAACTCTCTCAGCTTCTTCTTTTGTAATACCTCTCATTGTTAAACTAATTCTATTTTTCTCATCAATTTCACGAACCCTTACTACTACTATGTCCCCAGGCTTAACAATATCTTCAACTTTTTCTGTACGCTTATCTTGAAGTTGTGAAATATGTACCATGCCTTCTTTGCTTGGAAGGATTTCTACAAAAGCTCCTATTTGTGCAGTTCTCATTACTTTTCCTAGGTATACAGCTCCTGGTTGTATTTTTTCTATTAAACCTTGAATCCATTTTTTTGCTTTAAATGCTTTGTCATTATCAATGGATGCAATTAATACTGTTCCATCATCTTCAATATCAATTTTTGCTTCTGTCTCTTCTGTAATTCTTCTAATCATTTTTCCACCAGGTCCAATGATGGTACTAATATCAGAAATATCTACTTTCATTGTAAATATTCTGGGTGCCCACTTTGAAAGTTCTTGTCTTGGTTTTGGAATTGCTTCAAGCATTTTTTCAAGAATAAAAAGTCTTGCAGCTCTTGCTTGTTCAAGAGCAATTTTCATTATTTCTAAAGTTATTCCTTGGATTTTAATATCCATTTGAAGTGCTGAGATTCCTTTTTTAGAACCACAAACTTTAAAATCCATATCTCCAAGGAAATCTTCTAACCCTTGAATGTCTGTAAGAATTGCAAACTTTTCTTTTTCTTTTATAAGCCCCATTGCAATTCCTGCAATAGGAGCTTTAATAGGTACTCCTGCATCCATAAGTGCAAGTGTACTTCCACATGTGCTTGCCATGCTTGTAGAACCATTTGATTCTAAAACTTCTGATACTACTCTAATTGTGTAAGGGAATTGTTCTTTTTCGGGCAAAACAGGAACAAGTGCACGTTCTGCAAGTGCTCCATGTCCAATTTCCCTACGTCCTGGTGTTCTGCTTGGCTTAACTTCTCCTACAGAGTATCCAGGAAAGTTATAGTGGTGCATATATTTTTTTTCTGTCTGTGGATCTGTAGAATCTATTCTTTGAGCATCACTACTTGTACCTAAAGTACATGTTGATAAGACTTGTGTGTTTCCCCTTGTAAATAATCCTGTGCCATGAGCTCTTGGTACAATACCAACTTCACAACTAATTTGCCTTATTTCATTACATTTTCTTCCATCTGCTCTTTTACCTTCCTCGAGAATCTGTTTTTTCATTAGTTCTTCTTCAAGAGATTTTAATTCATTGTTAATTGGTTTTGGATTTTCAAGTAATTCTTTTAAAGGATGATTCTCTTTAAGGGCTTTAATTGCTTTAATTATTTTTTCTTTTGCGTCTTTAATAAACTTGCTTCTTATTCCCTTATCTTTGACATTGTCCATTGATTTAGTTAAAAGTTCTTTTGCATTTTCTTCTACTAGTTTAATTAATTCTTTGTTTGGTTCAGGAGGTGTAAACTCTCTTTTTTTAACACCCAATGAATTTGCAAATTGATTTTGAGATTCTACTTGTTGTTTTATGATTGGCCCAGCAAATGCAAGGGCATTTAAAATGACATCTTCTGGTACTAAATCTGCACCAGCTTCAACCATAAGAATTGAATCACTTGTTCCAGCAACTACAAGATCTAATTCACTTTTTTCAATTTCTTCATAAGTAGGATTAGCAACAAATTTGTTGTGTATCATTCCAACTCTTATGATACCAATTGGGCCATAAAAGGGTATGTTTGAAATTGATAATGCAAAAGATGCACCAATAATTGCAAGAATATCTGGTGGATTAATTTGATCAACACTTAAAGTAGTTGCTACGATTTGAACATCATTAAAAAAATTTTCAGGAAACAATGGTCTTAAAGGCCTGTCCATGAGTCTTGCAGTTAAAGTAGATTTTTCAACTGGTTTCCCTTCTCTTCTGTTATAGCTACCTGGTATTTTACCGACTGAACAGGTTCTTTCTTCAAAATCACATAATAAAGGAAAAAAATCAATGTCTTCTCTTGGTTCTTCTGAGCATGTTGCAGTTACCAATAAAACAGTATCACCGCACTTAATTGTTACTGAGCCATTACAAGATCTTGCTAACTTACCTGTTTCGATAACAATATCTTTCCCGCCAATATTTACTGTTGTTTCTTTTGTGTTATTGTTTTTTGTTGTTTCTTTTATTGTATTTTTTGTATCTAAATTTTCAGTGCTTTTTACAGTGTTCATAATTTCTATTTCCTATAACTAAAATTTTCATGCTTTTACCAGCACAAGGGTTAAGTTTATGGCAGGTGCATAAAATTAATTACGAATTGTTAGGTGATCTACAATTCTTCTATAACTCTCAATATCAATCTTCTGTAAATAGTTCAAGTGCCTTCTTCTTTTACTTACTAGCATTAATAAACCACGTTGACTTTGATAATCCTTTGGGTTCGTAGTTAGGTGGTTTGTTAAGTTATTAATCTTTTCTGAAAGAATAGGTATTTGAACTTGAGAAGAGCCAGTGTCTTTTTTATGGTTCTGGTATTGGTTAATTAACTCCTTTTTCTTTTCTTTTGTTATTGCCATGTATTTTAACCTTTGTGTTCTTTAATAATTTACCATGATTTTTTACATTTTTAACATGTAATTTATAATTTTCCTAGAATTTAAGTAATTTATTGAGTTATCAATACTGTTTTTGCTTACTGCCTTCCTTGCTCATTCCTCGTTTGTCAGGCTTTGTAAAGTGCTCTCGGTATACTATACCTAACATAATTCAGATTTTACCGAATAAATCGGATAAAATCTTACTGTACAAACAGATTGCTCTAAAATATTATGTTAGCTAGGCAGTAACAACTTTTTATTAATTTGATAATAATCATACCGCCTGTTATTATTAACGGTTGCCATAAAATTTCTGGCTTTTGAATCCTGAAAAAAATTTAACGACAAAACTTTTTAAATATATTTGGGTAGATAAAGATAAAAACTTTTCTCTACCAAAATGTAAGCCTGTCAAAAATTTGGGTAAAAAAATTAAACGAGCCATGGAGAGTTTGATCCTGGCTCAGGACGAACGCTGGCGGCATGCTTCATACATGCAAGTCGAACGCTCGCAAGAGAGTGGCGGATGGGTGAGTAACGCGTAGGAATCTGCCTTGGAGTGAGGGATAACCTGAGGAAACTTAGGCTAATACCACATATTGCCGAGAGGTGAAAAATTTATTGCTCCAAGATGAGCCTGCGTATGATTAGCTAGTTGGTAGGGTAAAGGCCTACCAAGGCGACGATCATTAGCTGGTCTGAGAGGATGACCAGCCACAATGGAACTGAGACACGGTCCATACTTCTACGGAAGGCAGCAGTAGGGAATTTTGCGCAATGGGCGAAAGCCTGACGCAGCAATGCCGCGTGTAGGAAGAAGCACCTTGGTGTGTAAACTACTGTCAGTGGGGAAAAACAAAATGATTGTACCCGCAGAGGAAGCATCGGCTAACTACGTGCCAGCAGCCGCGGTAAGACGTAGGATGCAAGCGTTGTCCGGAATTATTGGGCGTAAAGAGTTCGTAGGTGGTAATTCAAGTCTAATGTGAAATCATAGAGCTTAACTCTATTTGTGCGTTAGATACTGAATTACTAGAGTTAGGTAGGGGTCAGAAGAATTCCTGGTGTAGCGGTGAAATGCGTAGATATCAGGAGGAACACCTGTGGCGAAAGCGTCTGACTGGGCCTATACTGACACTGAGGAACGAGAGCTAGGGGAGCGAAAGGGATTAGATACCCCTGTAGTCCTAGCTGTAAACGATGGATACTAGTTGTTGCAGGTATCGACCCCCGCAGTGACGAAGTTAACGCATTAAGTATCCCGCCTGGGGAGTACGTTCGCAAGAATGAAACTCAAAGGAATTGACGGGGACCCGCACAAGCGGTGGAACATGTGGTTCAATTCGATGCAACGCGAAGAACCTTACCTGGCCTTGACATGCCTAGAACCTGGTAGAGATATCGGGGTGCCTTCGGGAGCTAGGACACAGGTGCTGCATGGTTGTCGTCAGCTCGTGTCGTGAGATGTTGGGTTAAGTCCCGCAACGAGCGCAACCCTTGTTGTTAGTTGCCACTAAGTAGTAATACTTGAGCACTCTGACAAGACTGCCCCGGTTAACGGGGAGGAAGGTGGGGACGACGTCAAATCATCATGGCCCTTACGGCCAGGGCTACACACGTGTTACAATGGGCGTTACAACGGGCAGCAACTAAGCAATTAGAAGCGAATCCCTTAAAAGCGCTCTCAGTTCAGATCGTAGGCTGCAACTTGCCTACGTGAAGTTGGAATCGCTAGTAAATGCAGATCAGCACGCTGCATTGAATACGTTCCCGGGTCTTGTACACACCGCCCGTCACACCATGGAAGCTGGTAACGCCCGAAGTCGATATTTCAACCGTAAGGAGAAAATCGCCCAAGGCAGTGCCGGTGACTGGGGTGAAGTCGTAACAAGGTAGCCGTACCGGAAGGTGTGGCTGGATCACCTCCTTTCTAAGGAGAAACTATAAAGTTGATAATTGAAAATTATCAACTTTTAGCAGGTCGTTCTAGTAGAAGTTAATAAGCTTACTCAATTCTTATTAATGGATAGAGACAGGCTGCATTTTGGTAGAGAGAAGTTTTGTAGTAGAGGCGAGGTTACCTCGCCTCTTTTTTTTTTGTTATTTTAAGAAACATTTTTTTGTAGACCTACACATACTACATGTAATCGAGATCTAAGGAGGTAGTTATGTGTTGTCATACAGCAGTTCCAGTTGCATTAGTAGGTTTTCTTTTTATTACAGCATACATATGGTGGCTCAATAGCAAGCTTGAGGAAATTTTAAAAGAAATAAAGAAAAAATAATCAAGGACAAATTAAAAAATATTGTAAGAGCTTTATAATATCATGATAAAATGAAGTAGTAGTTTATAATATCATGATTAAAAGAGAACTAAATTTACCAAAGAAGCTAGATGAAACATATTTTTTATGGGGGCCAAGACAAGTTGGAAAAAGTTCTTTATTAAAAGTTGTTTATCCAAATGCTGAATATGTAAACCTACTAGATACAGATGAGTTTATTAAATACAGCGAGAAACCTTATTTATTAAGGCAGGAACTATTAGCTAAAAATAAAAGTGGTACATTTGTAATAATTGATGAAATTCAAAAAGTATCTCTTTTACTTGATGAAGTTCATAATCTTATTGAAAATCATAACTATAAATTTGCACTGTGTGGATCAAGTGCAAGAAAGGTAAGAAAATCAGGTGTTAATCTTTTAGGGGGAAGAGCAATAAGTTATGAATTATATGGATTTAGTGCTTGTGAATTAAAAGAGCAATTTAATCTAAAAAGAATAATTAATCATGGATACCTACCACGACATTATTTGTCAAATAATCCTACGAAATTAATTAATTCATATATAAACAATTATTTAAAAGAAGAAATTAAAGAAGAAGGTTTAGTTAGAAAGATTCCTTCATTTTCTGAATTTTTATTTAATGCAGCACTTTCAGATACCGAGCTTGTTAACTTTGCAAATATTTCAAGAGAATGTAGTGTATCATTGCCTGCAGTAAAAGAATATTTCCAAATATTAGTTGACACACTTTTAGGAAAGTTTTTGCCATCGTATAGGAAAAGACCAAAAAGGAGAGTTATACAAGCTCCAAAGTTTTACTTTTTTGATGTTGGAATAGTAAATTTTTTAACAAAAAGAAATAATTTAGAACCTGGTTCTGAACTTTTTGGAAAAGCATTTGAGAACTGGATTTTTCATGAATTCAATTCTTATAATTCATACAGAGAAAAATATTTAGATTTTAGTTATTGGCGGCTTGCTAGCGGTATAGAAGTAGACTTTATAGTAAATGACATGGAATATGCAATTGAAGTGAAAGCAAAAAGTAAAATTACTGATAATGACTTAAAAGGGCTTCGTGAAGTTATTAAAGATCATAAAAATATTAAACAAAGATATGTAATTTCACTGGAAGAAAAAGACAGATTACTAGGTGATGAAATCTTGATTCTTTCATATCAGTCTTTTATAAAGAAACTTTGGGGTGGCGAATTGTTTTCCCATGCTAGAAACTAAAAAGAAACAGTAATTTCAATTTTAGTTCAATCTTCATTTTTCTTTACTAATATTCCAGGGATTATTGATATCAAGCTCCTCTGAAGCAGCTATTGCAGAATGCAAAAATATGCTTGGAAGTATTAAAACTACAAATAGAAATATTACAAAAATTATTAACTTGCTTGTTGTTTTCTTAAATTGGCAAAGAATGATTTTAGATCTTTAGCAAGCTTTATATTTCCCATCTCTTTTTCAAACTGCTCTGCTTTTTTATGAAAATACTTTAACTGTTCATCGGTAGACATATGTTTAATTTCATCATATATTTTATGACGTATCTTGTGTATTTGTCTCATTGGTTCAGATTCACTCATGGTCTTACTCAGTAATTATTTATGAACAAATATAAAGGAATAAATTAAGACAGACTGGCCAAATTGAAAGATTTTTAGTATTTATTAATATGTGAGTATAAAAAACAAATTAGGCTTTCAGGCTTTACTTAATACCCTTCAAGTAACAGTAGGAAATATTACTGATATCAGACAAAAATCTAAGATTGACTATAGTATGTGGGATATTGTAGGAAGTACATTTGCAATGATGTTTTTTCAAGACCCATCAATGTTACAGTTTCAAGAAAGAATGAAAGAAAAAACAAATATTTGTAATCTTGAAACAATGGTTAAAGTAAAAAATGTTCCAAAAGAAAAAACAATACGCTTTAACTTAAATGAAATAGATTCTTCTGTTTTTTCGACTTCATTTAAAACTATCTTTAGCAATTTAGATTCTACTGGAGAACTTGAAAAGTTTAAGTTTATGGATAAATATATTTGTGCGATTGATGCTTCTGAATACTTTAGTTCTAAAAATGTCTTCTGTAAACATTGTTTAAAAAATCATCATACAAATGACACAACAACATATTCCCACCAAGTATTAGTTCCATTAATAGTACACCCTGGGAAAAAACAGGTTTTACCTCTTATGCCTGAAGAAATTAAGAATGGAGATGGTGATAGAAAACAGGATTGTGAAATTAATGCAGCAAAAAGACTTGTACCAAAAATAAAAGGAGATTTTCCTGACTTACCTCTAGTCTTTACTGGCGATGCATTGTATACAAAACAAAGTTTTATTGAACTTTTGAAAGAAAACAACTATAGCTTTATCTTAACTGCTAAAGAAGGAAATAATAAAACTCTTTTTGAACAAATTAAAAATACTACAAATATTCAAAATAAAGAAGTTATTACAAAAGATAAAAAGTATGAGTATGAATGGGTTGATAATTTAGACTTAAATCTTAGTGAAAAAACAATCAAAGTAAATTACTTTGCATTTAAAATTATTGATATTAAATCAGGTAAGGTGACTTATAAAAGTTCTTGGATAACAGATTTAAAAATAGATGAATATAATATTGAAGCTTCAGTAAAAGCAGGAAGAAGTAGATGGAAGATTGAAAATGAATGTTTTAATATTTTAAAAAATAATGGATATGAGATGGAGCATAGTTATGGGCATGGAATAGAAAACCTATCGTTTAATTTTTTTATACTAACTTTACTATCACTTTTATTTCATCAGATTCATACTCTTGTGGATGAAATATATCAAAAAGCAAGAGTGAAATATGGTAGTCTACAAAGATTTTGGAATGAATTAAAGAGTGTAATAAGAATAGTACTATTCAAATCGTGGGACCAATTACTAATATTTATGTTAAAACCTCCACCACTAATACCAGTCGAAGTTTTAATGGCATAACAATAAAAAATCACTCACTTAAGTCTTCTTGGTATAGCAAGTCATTACCTTAGAACGTAAAAAAGTTAATTTATTATTAAAAACTATTTACTTATTTGTATTTGAAGATAAAAAACTATACTTTGATTCGCTGTTTATTGCTTGATTATCATGCAAAATATATTAATTTAAAGACTCAGGAAGAATTACTACCAGTTAGGACATGCTGTCGTTCTTTGTATTGATGCCTCTGCTTCTGCCTTTGTGCATGGCTTATCATTAAGTGCTGGCTTACAGTCTTCTTTTTTACAACCTCCTTTTACATCTGATAATTGAGATACATACTTCCAGGCTGTATTAATATTTAGAATCTTAGCACGGGTTATGCTTATACAACTACAAGTGTAAACACACTTTTTAGCTTTTGGTGGAGTAATACATGGAAACCACTGTTCCTGTGCAAGTTTTTCTTTTAATTCTTGTTGTGTTGTCCATGAACTACAATATAGTGGATTTGGCAATAGTCCATTACCACATATTTTTCCATCAGGGCAGGTATCTGAGTATTTATTCCATGCCATCTTATAGCCAGTAGTTTTCTCACACCTAAACTTACATAATCCATCAAATATACTTTCTGTATCCTCTGACACTGGAACCTCCTCTTCAAGTTCAGACTCATCATCATCATCTACAAAAGGTAGAGGACTTGCACATACATTTGGGGCATCATCGCTGTCAGAAAGATCACCATTACTGCCACCATCATTATTGCCATCACCATTGCTGTCAGAAAGATCACCATCACCGCTACCATCATTATTGCCATCACCATTGCCGTCAGCATTTGGATCATCATCAACAACAACATCTGGGTCACCGTTGCTAGTATCTACAGAGCCATCCTCATCCTGATCCTGTGCACAACTAAGATTAAAAGCTTCTTTGTAAAAAAAACTATATGCTGCAAATGTTGATATAATTAGTAACAAAGTAATGAAGTAATGCTTTTTCATGTTGTTTATAAAATTGATGTTCCCCCCCCTCAATTTTTTTTAAACTAGGTCATTTGATGGAGGAGGCCAAATCAATAGATATTTTAGTTAGCCAAAATAAAATTGTTGTAGTTAATAAAATCCCAGAAGATAATCTGTAAAAGTCAGGTTTCTTAGAGACAAGAATTTTTTGTAATTTTTCATCCTTCTCAATTTTATATTCTGGTGCAATAAACCAACTTGAAAATAATCCTGTAACAAGTCCGCCAAGATGTCCTGCATTGTCTATTTTTGGGAGTAGAAATCCAAGAAGCAAATTCAAAATTACTAATGTATACATTGATTTAAATTTTAAGTTTGCACCAGTTACTTTTTCTCTTTGCCTGAAGAAAAAAATTATTAAAGCTCCAATGATTCCAAATAATGCTCCTGATGCTCCTATTGAAATTCCTGGTGAAAATATGTAGCTTGCTAAACCAGCACCCCAACTGCTTAGAAAGTAAATAAGAAAAAATCGAGGTAAGCCATAAATAGATTCAACTTCTTTTCCAAAAATATAAATTGCTGTTATGTTTAAAAACAAATGAATTAAATTTCCATGTAAAAATGTACATGTTAAAAATCTCCAGTATTCACCATTTGTGATTCCTTCGTTCCATTTTGCACCAAGCATTATGATTGCTTTGTCGCTATAAAAAGCATTAAAAACAATCTCAATTATATACACAGAGAAAATGATACTAATTAAAAAATTTGTTAAATAAGATTTGTGCTTTGGTATTCTTGGATCATAAGTTACATAATCATTTTGTGGCATTAATATATATTTTTAGTTTATTTTAGTTTCTTTCTGTAATTTGATTAAAATCACAAATTCTTTCAAATAAATCTTTCCCCTTTTTTAATAATGCCTGCCTTGTTTGTTTTATTTTTGGATTAGGATCATTTACTAAAACTTTGTCAAAAAAAATGTTAATTGGTTCTATTAATGTAATTAACTCAGTAATATAATCATTGTAATTTTGATATTGTTTTTTTTCTAATTCATTAAATCTCTTTAACAAATCTCTTTCATAATCAGTTGTAAGATTATTTCTTTCAATATTTCCATTAGTATTTGCTTCTACAATTCTTACTAATCTTTTTGCAGCAATTAAAAAAGATTTATACGTATCGGTTTTTTCTATAACAAAAATTCTTTTTAATAAATCTATTTTTTCTTTAGCTGAGATTATGTCTTGTAGAGGATTTTTAACTGATATAACAGCAGTAATTAAATCTTGTTCATAGCTTAAGTTTTCCATTAAAGTTATAAATCTTTGAATAAAGAAATCTTTAATTAGTTTCTCTTTTAAATTTTTATTAGGAATATTGTTTATTGAAAAATTAATTAGATCATCTATGTTAATTCTTGACTTAAAGTTGTAAATATTGTCTATTATTGATTGAGCTTGTCTTCTTAATGCAAATGGATCTGCAGAAGATGTTGGTATCTTATTAATTGAAAACAAGCAAACAATGTTGTCTAATTTATCTGCAATACCAACAATAAATCCTGTTTTACTTTTTGGTATCTTGTCTCCAAGATATCTTGGATAATAATGTTCAGCTATTCCACAAGATATATTGTCGTTAAAATTATAAGCTTTAGCATATATAGAGCCGATTTCACCTTGGAGTTCAGGAAATTCAAAAACCAAGTGTGTGCTTAAATCTAACTTACATAATTCTGCAGTTTTAGTTACATCTTCTACTAGTAAATCTTTTTTAAAAGAATGGTCTAAAACTTGGTAAATGTATTTTGATAGTTCAATTATTCTTAATACTTTTTCTTGCATTGAACCAAGACCTTTATGAAAGGTAATTTTTGACAAAGCCTTTATTTTTTCTTCAAAAGTAAATGGTAATTTTAAATCTTCTTCAAAAAAGAATTTTGCATCATTAAGTCTTGCTCTAGCAACTTTTTCATTTCCTTTAATTATTTGTTCTTTTGTTTTTATATTTTCAATTTCTGTTCCATTTGTAATAACTATAAAATTTGGAAGTATGCTCTTTCTGGATTTATCATATAAGACAAAATATTTTTGATGCTTTTCAAGTACTGTTTCAATTACACAAAATGGTAGCAAGAGATATTGTTTATCAAATTTGCAAAGCAATATACCTGGATATTCAGTTAAATTAGTTACTGTTTTAAGTAAATCTGGATATTTTTCGGAGAGGGTTCCACTAGCATTCTGACTTTCTTTAATTAAAAGTAAATTTATATGATTTTTTCTTTCCTCAAAATCAGCAACAACTTTATTTTCTCTAAGTGTTTCTAAATATTTACTTGGCAGTTTAATTTCAATTTTTTTACCTGAAAGAAATTTATGTCCATAAGTATGATTTGAACTTTCAATGCCAGAGTAAGAGAATTTAATTATTTCTTTGTCTAATATTGCTAATATCCATCTTACTGGTCTTGAAAATTTTTCATTATAATTACTCCATCTCATAAACTTATCACCTGTTGTTTCAATAAGTGAGTCAGCTAGAACTTTAGCTAAGATGTCTTTTGTCTTTTGTCCTCCTGTTTTTACAACAGCAAAAATATATTCTGTGTTGTTAATTTTTTTTAGTATTAGGTTTTTTGGTTCAATATTATTTTTTTTTGCAAAACCAATTGCTGCTTGTGTAGGACTTCCATCTTTATCAAATGCTTTTTCTTTATCAGGACCTTTTACTTCTATAGTTTTAATTTCTTGATTTTCAGGAAGGTTCATTATGTAAATTGTTATTCTTCTTGGAGTAAAAAAAGTTTTAAATTGTTCTTCGCTTGTGGAATAATAACTTTGAATTAGTTTGCTTTTTATATTTTCTTTAATTTGATTTGTAAGGTTAATAATTGAGCCTGGAGGTAATTCTTCAGTTCCAATTTCAAATAACAAGTCTGGCATATTTGTATTTCGTTACCTTTTGATACTTGTATTATTTACCTTTATGTTGTTAAAATAACTAGGCTAGTTAAATAATAATACAAAATATTCCCTATGGCATGTCCTAAAAAGAAAACATCACACAGGAAACAAGCTCAAAGAAGGGCTAAGTGGTTTGCATTTAAACCACAAGTTAGCATTTGCTCAAATTGTGGTGAGCCAAATATTTCTCACATAGCATGTACTTCATGTGGATATTATAATGGCAGAGAGTATTTAAGAGCTTTACCAAGAAAGAAAAGAAAAGCTTGAGGTGTATATAAAAAATGACAACAATAGCAGTTGATGCTATGGGTGGAGACCATGCCCCTTTGGAAATAGTACATGGGGCAGTATTAGCAGCTAAAGAAGAAAATGTTGCAGTACAGTTAGTTGGTTTAGAAAATGTAATTAGAAATGAGTTAAAGAAGTATCCAACAAGTGAACTTCCAATTGAGATAATCTCAGCTGAAGAAGTAATTGATATGGGTGAGCTGCAGCCTGCAAGTGCTGTTAGAAAAAGGCCAAATTCTTCAATTGTAGTTGCTGTGAACCAGGTTGCAAATGGTAAGGCAGATGGTGTTGTTGCAGCAGGAAGTACAGGGGCATCAGCAAGTGCTGCCTTGTTTTGTTTGAAAAGAATTGAAGGAATTGAAAGGCCGTGTATTGCTGCAGTAATACCTACTAGGCAAAGACCAGTAATTCTTGTAGATGCAGGTGCAAATGTAGAAGCAACAAGTGAACAATTAAATCAAAATGCAATTATGGGTGTTGCACTTTCAAAAGCATTATTTAAATTAAATAGTCCAAGGGTTGCACTTTTAAATATTGGAGAAGAACCAGGCAAGGGAAATACTTTAGTAAAAGAAGCTTATCAGTTATTGATGAAGGCACCTGGAATAAATTTTATTGGAAATGTTGAAGGAAGAGATGTACCTGAAGGAGCATGTGATGTCTGTGTTTCTGATGGTTTTGTTGGAAATGTTTTTTTAAAAACAGCTGAAGGTATTGCAAAAATGGTTACTATGTTACTTAGGGAAGAACTAACACGTGATGCTAAAAGTAAATTAGGTGCACTTTTAGCTAAGGATAGTTTTTACAGGCTAAGAAAAAGAATTGACTATGCTGAATATGGTGGTGCTCAACTTTTAGGTGTTAAAGGTGTGTGTGTAATTGCTCATGGAAGTTCAAGACACATAGCAATCAAGAATGCAATTAGAGTAGCAAAAGAAGCAGCTGAAGCTAATGTTATGTCTATGATTGAATCAATGGTAAATAACTACGTTAATAAGTAGGATAAACTTAAACAATGCAAAAAAATTATGGAATTAAGTTTCTATCTTTAGGTGGTGCACTGCCATCTAAAGTAGTTAAAAACACAGATCTTGAAAAATTATTTGACACTTCAGATGAATGGATTTATACAAGAACTGGTATTAGAGAACGGAGAGTTGTTAGTGAAGGTGAAAGTAGCTTAACATTAAGTGTCAGTGCAGCTAGAGAAGCTTTAAAGAAGTCCAAGTTAGATCCTAAGGATTTAGATTTAATTATAGTTTCTACTACAACGCCAGATAATCTTTATCCTTCAACAAGTTGTTTGTTACAAGGAGAACTTGGTGCAGTAAATGCTGCTTGTTTTGATTTATCTGCAGCTTGTTCTGGATTTGTCTTTGGAATTGTAACAGCTGCACAATTTATTTATACTGGCGAATATAAAAATATACTTTTAGTTGGGGTAGACATTCATTCAAGATTTATTGATTGGAGTGAAAGGAGCGTTGCTATTTTATTTGGAGATGGTGCAGGTGCTGTCATAATGCAAAGTTGTTTAGCAAAAGATGATGAGCTTTTTGCTTATAAAATTTGTTCAAATGCTGATAAAGAATGTAATTTGCTTCTAGGTAATAAAAATGTTACATACACTAATTTTAAAAAACAAATTGAACCAAATTTTGTCAGAATGAATGGGAAAGCAATTTATCAATTTGCTATTAAAGTTGTACCTGATATTATAAGTAAATTATTAGATAAAATTAACTTAAGCGTTAGTCAAGTTGATTACCTAGTACTACATCAAGCAAACCAAAGAATAACTGATGCTGTAGCATCCAGATTAGAATTTAAAAGTTCTCAGGTTATATCAAATATTAAAAAGATTGGAAATACCTCAGGTGCAAGCATTCCACTTGCTATTCTTGAAGGAATATCTTTAAATCAAATTAAAATGCCATGTAAAGTACTTATTGTTGGTTTTGGAGCTGGTTTAACATGGGGAGCGTCACTTATTAAGTTAGACCTTTGTAAATAAAATGAAAAAAAATAATGATTGTAAAATTATATATTGGCTTATTATTTTTAGCCTTTTCATTATTCCAGTTACAAATGGTTTTTTTGTTAGTATTAGGAATTTAGTAAAGGGTTTAATTGCAAATTATGAGTATAAGTTACTTTTAAGCCAATTAAATAATGAAAACAAAGATTTACAAGATAAGATAAGATACTATAATTCAACACAAGGATTAAAAACTTTAATAAAGGATCGTTTAAATAAAGTAGAGGAAGGGGAATTATTAATTAAGTTTAATGAAAAGCATTAAATTAAAAACTAAATAAATTTTAAAAATGGACTTAAAAATTTTAAAAGCACAAAAGGGTGAAAATAATGAGCTAGAACTTTCTATAGAAGCTCCTGTAGAAGTATCAGAGAAGGCTTATGCTTTAGCTCTAAGAGAAATAACAAATGATATTGATGTCCCTGGTTTTAGAAAAGGGAAAGTACCTAAAGAGATTGTTGAAAAAAAAGTTGGCAAAGGTTATATAAGTCAAAAAGCATTTGAAGATATTTTCTTTGA
This sequence comes from Candidatus Melainabacteria bacterium, assembly GCA_016193285.1. Lineage (NCBI taxonomy): Bacteria > Bacillati > Candidatus Melainabacteria > Candidatus Melainabacteria bacterium. The sequence goes on along the minus strand of JACPSL010000039.1, from coordinate 11,187 downwards.
AATATTAAACAATGTTTCTAGTAAAGAAAAATTAGATATAGTTGATGTTGTTGAAATTAAATCATTTGAATTATTACCAGAAAAACCTCTAACTTTTAGTGTTTTAGTTGAATTAAAACCAGAAGTTGAACTTTCTAAATACAAGGATTTAAAAATTAAACTTAAAAAATCAGTTTATGATAAAGAAAGTTTTATTAAAAAAACATTAGAAAAATTATCAAATAACCTTCTTAGTTTTAAAAAAGTTACAAACAGAACTCTTAAGGAGGGAGATTTAGTAAACATTGATTTTAAAGGGAAATTTGAAGATGGTTCCGAAGTACCTGGAGGCAGTGCAACTGATTTTCAGACCTTACTTGAAAAAGATAAATTCTTGCCTGAATTTGTGGACAAACTACAAGGACTAAAAACTGGGGAAGAAAAAGAAGTTGAAATAATTTTTCCTACAAACTATGCTCAGGAATTTTCTGGCAAAAAAGCACTTTTTAAAGTAAAAATTAACAGCATAGAAGAAAAAATAATTCCTGAGATTAATGATGAATTTGCAAAAAAAATTGGAATGGAAAATCTTGAAAAATTAAAAATAAATATTGAAAATCAAATGATAGAAATTCAAGAAGTAAATAACCAAAGAACATTTGAAAATAAATTAGTTGATTATCTCATTGAAAATTCCAAGTTTCATACTCCTCCAAGGATGATAGAACGAGAAGTTGATTACCTCTTAAATGATGTTAAAGTAGACTGTCAAAGAAAAAATATTAACTGGGGAGATTTTAAAAAGGATGAAAAAAATAAAGAGTTATTTGAGAAGGCTAAAGAAGCAGGAATTAAAAGGATTTCAGTAGATCTTGTATTAAGTGCACTTGTAAAAAAAGAAAATATTTTAATTACTAAAGAAGAAATTGACAGTGAGGTGCAAAAGAAAATCCAAGAACTTGGTGAAAAATATAAGTATTTAGAAGGAGATAAGAAATTTAGGCGTACTATTGAGTTAGTTGGGCTTAGAAATAAGGCAATAGATTTTTTAGTTAAAAATAATGAACCAATATGGGATAAAGAAGTTAATATAATTAAAGAAGAATAATAGAAAAGGAGAGTAAAGTGAATAAATTTAATAGCGAAAAATATTTAGTTTATAATTACATGCCTTATGTAATTGAACAAACACCAAGAGGTGAGAGGGGTTTTGATATTTTTTCAAGACTTTTAAGAGAACGAATTATTTTTTTAGGAGTTCCAATTGATGATAATGTTGCAAATATTATTGTGGCTCAGCTGTTACTTTTAGATTCTGAAGATCCTGAAAAAGACATAATGTTGTATATAAATTCCCCTGGTGGTTCAGTTACTGCTGGTCTAGCAATATACGATACTATTCAACATATTAGGTCTCAAATCTCAACAATTTGTCTTGGGCAAGCTTCAAGTATGGGTGCTTTTTTGTTATCAGCTGGAGCAAAAAATAAAAGATTATCTCTGCCACATGCACGGATATTAATACATCAGCCTTTAGGTGGTGCACAAGGGCAAGCAACTGATATTGAAATCCAGGCAAAAGAAATTCTAAGAATAAAAAAACAATTAAATGAATTAATGTCCTTACATACAGGCCAACCTGTTAAGCAAATTGAAAAAGATACCGATAGGGATTTTATAATGACTGCGCAAGAAGCAAAAGAATATGGAATTATTGATCAAGTAATTGTCAAGCTAAGTGATGTTAAAGATAAATCACCATCTTTAACTCCGTTAACCTCGGTATAACTTGTTCTTGAAATACTATTATTAATCTTTGGAATCATAATAAAAGTAGAAGAGTCATAAATATAAGATAAAAGGCAAGGAAAGAAAAATAAATAAATGTCAAGGCATGAAGATACAAGATTGAAATGTTCGTTTTGTGGCAAAAGCCAAGACCAAGTTAAAAAACTAATAGCTGGGCCAGGAGTTTATATTTGTGATGAGTGTGTTGATTTATGTAATGAAATATTAGACGAAGAATTATTTGATTCACAGGTACAAACTCAAGGGCAAGTAAAAGATCAATCTTTACCTTTAATTTCGAATATACCAAAGCCTGTAGAAATTAAGTCGTATTTAGATCAACATGTAATAGGCCAGGATTTAGCAAAGAGAATCCTTTCTGTAGCAGTTTATAACCACTATAAGAGAATAAATCATAACCTTGAAACAAAGAGTCCTGATTCAGTAGAAATCCAAAAGTCAAATATTTTATTAATTGGACCAACAGGGTGCGGCAAAACTTATTTAGCACAAACATTAGCAAAAATGTTAAATGTACCTTTTGCTGTAGCAGATGCAACTACCTTAACTGAAGCTGGTTATGTTGGTGAGGATGTTGAAAACATTTTACTTAGACTTTATCAAGCATCTGATTATGATGTTAAAAGAGCTGAGAGAGGCATTATTTATATTGATGAAATTGATAAGATTGCTAGAAAATCTGAAAATCCTTCAATAACAAGAGATGTTTCAGGTGAAGGTGTCCAGCAAGCTTTATTAAAGATGATTGAAGGTACAACAGCAAATGTACCACCACAAGGTGGTAGAAAACATCCACATCAAGAATTTATTCAAGTTGATACTTCAAATATTTTATTTATAGTTGGTGGGGCATTTGTTGGACTAGAGAGAATAATTGAACTTAGATTAAATAAGCTAAGAGGAATTGGATTTGGTGCAACTCCAATGACTCAACTTGAAAGAGATATAAGAGCTTCCCAGGAATTTAAATATTTAGTTCCTGATGACTTAATTAAATTTGGTTTAATACCAGAGTTTGTTGGAAGAGTTCCAGTAGTAGCAGCTTTAGAAGCATTAGATGAAAGTGCACTAAAGAGAATTTTAGTTGAACCTAAAAATGCAATAGTTAAACAATATCAACAATTATTAAAACTTGATGATGTGGAATTAACATTTGAACAAGAAGCAATACATACAATTGCAAAAGAAGCTATAAAACGAAAAATGGGAGCCAGAGGTTTAAGAAGTATAGTTGAAGAAATTATGACTGATATTATGTATGAAGCTCCATCAAAAACAGATATGAAGAAAGTTATTATTACAAAGAATATAGTTTTAAATCGAAGTAGTGCTGAGATTGTACCGTTGCGTTCGGAGAGCCGAAAAGGCGAAATTGCTTAGCTCTATGCTTTATAATGATTCTTAATGAAAATTGGTGTACCAAAAGAAATTTTGGATCAGGAATATAGGGTTGCATTAACTCCAGCAGGAGTATATGCTCTTGTAAGTCAGGGACATAAAGTATTTGTTGAACACAATGCAGGTTTAGGTAGCAGCATTAATGATGATGATTATGTAAATGCTGGAGCTAATATATTAAAATCTCCTGAAGAAATCTTTAATGTAGCAGAATTGATTTTAAAAGTTAAACAACCTCTTGAACATGAATGTAAACTTTTAAAACCTTCACAAATTCTTTTTACTTTTTTACATTTAGCTGCTGATAAAAAATTAGCCGTTGATTTATGTAAATCAAAAGCTACTTGTATAGCTTATGAAACAATTGAACTTCCTAATAAATCTTTACCGTTGCTTATTCCAATGAGTGAAATTGCAGGTAGGATGTCAGTTCAAATTGGAGCACACCATCTTGAAAAATATTTTAGTGGTAAAGGAATCCTTTTAGGTGGAGTACCTGGTGTAGAACCAGCTACAGTTGTAATTATTGGTGGCGGTACAGTAGGTATAAATGCTGCAAAAATGGCAGTTGGTTTAGGTGCAAAAGTTGCTATCCTTGATAATAATTTAAATCGGTTAAGAGAACTAGATGATTATTTTGGCGGGCGTTTACAAACAGTTTATTCAACCCAGCATAAAATAACAGAGCTTGTTCAAAAATCTGATTTAGTAATTACTGCTGTTTTAGTTACTGGTGCTAAAGCTCCAAAATTAATTACAAAAGAAATAATTTCAAAAATGAAAGCAGGTACTGTAATTGTAGATGTTGCTGTTGATCAAGGTGGCTGTGTTGAAGGCAGCATTCCAACAAAACATTCAGACCCTGTTATAAAAATACAAAATATAATTGTTTATTCTGTTCCTAATATTCCAGGTGCAGTATCAATAACAAGTACAAGTGCACTTACAAATGCAACATTGCCATATGTTCTAAAACTTGCAAATAGTGGCTTTAAAGCAATTGAAACTGATTCTTCCTTAGAAAAAGGAGTTAATGTTTATAAAGGTTCAGTGGTACATAAAGCAGTAGCTGAAGCATTAGATATGGAATATGCTTCTGTAAACAATTAATTTATGAAAAAAATAAATTTAATTATTGGAGATGATTTAAATTCTACAAATGAACATGTAAATAAATTATTAGCAGAAGCTACATTAGAAAAATATGAGTTAAATAACCTGGAAGATTTTGAAAAGTATCTATCAAGTGGTTTAAATTTATCATTGTTTCCTGAAAATACAATACAAGTAATATCCTTAAGTAATAAAGTTTTAAAGCATATAGAAAAGGAAGATAGTGGTTTTGTAAATTTAATTAAACGTATTTCTTTTTATAAACAGATAGTTATAGTATTAGCTTTTGACAAAAAGCAAATCGTTGATTCTAATTTTATTAATCAAATTAAACCCGTAGCTAATATTGTTGAATGCACTAAATTAAAATATTGGCAAACAGCTCAAATTAAGGAAAAAATCAAGCAAATAGGAAGTGAATTAAATTTAAAATTTGAAGAAAGTGCACTTACTCTTATCACTGATTACTATAAAGATAAATTAGACAATCTTCGATCAGACATCCAAAAATTACAACTTTATTTATTACCAGATAATAAGGTGAGTGAAAAAAATATTAAAGAATTATTTTCAGGAGTGTTTAATATTGAAGACTTATATAAATCTATAATTTTACATAAGGATAAAGAGATTTTTTCTTTATTAAACAACATAAAACAGGCACATCCTGTTTTATATATAATCGCATCTCTTCAAAACAAATTAAGACAAGCTTTAAAAATAAGAATATCATTAGATGAAAAATTAAATAAGAATCAGATTGCAAAAGTCTTAGGAATAAATTTATATAAATTAGAGAAGGAAATTGTTACATTAAAAAATATTTCAACAACATACTTAAAAAATATAGTTTCTAAATTAAGTGAAATTGAATACAAATTAAAAAGCGGAATAATAAATGACAGCCATGCTTTAGAGCTGTTTGTGCTTGGAAATTCTACAATTTAAATTTTATTTATCCACTTGTCTTTATTTACAAATAACTTCTCACAAGGGTTTAAAGTGTCCCATGTTATTTCAAGAATTGTAGACCAGAAAGTTAAAGGCACAGTTTCAGAAAGATCAAGGAGTTTTATAGCATCTTTTTCTGTAGTTATAATATTTTCAATATTTTTATTTCTTGCAATCTTTATTAATTCTTCTATATCTTGAATTGTGTAATTACAGTGATCAGGATATGTAATAAGATCAACTAAGTTTATTCCTTCTTTTTTTAAAATGTTCTCAAATGATTCTGGGTTAGCAATACCACAAATACCAATAAATTTAATTCCTTGAAGTTCTTTAACACTAAGAAATTTCTTTATATTTATACCTGTTAATTGCTTAATGTTATATTTCATGTGTAATATGGGTTTATCTTTTAAGTGTTTTTTTATTTTATCTAAGTTGGTTTGCTTAAAGTCTTCTCCATCTGAACCAGTGATTATAATTGCAGTTGCCCTATTAATTGAATCTGGCAATTCTCTTAATGTGCCAGCTGGAAATAAAGAATTATTTTTGAGGTCAACTAAGTCATTGAGTAACAAAATATTTTCATCTCTGTGTAACTTTATATGTTGAAATCCATCATCTAAGATTAATATTTTTGCTCCTAGTCTTATTGCTGAACGCCCGGCTTTAACTCTATCCTTACTAACAAGTACAATAGCTTTTGGTACTTTTTTTGCAATTAACAGTGGTTCATCACCACTAATTTCATAATTGTTAAATATTTCTTCACCATCACTGACGAGCACAATGCCACTTGAGTTATTGCTTACTAATTGTCTTTTGTAACCTCTTGATAAAACTGCAACTTTATAACCTAAGCTTATAAAATATTTAGCAATTTCAATTACAAGTGGTGTCTTTCCACTTCCACCGAGTGTAATATTTCCTATGCTTATAACTACAGCATCTAATTTACTAACTCTTAAAATATTTATCTTGTATGAAAATAATCTCAATTTATAAAGCAAAAAATAAATTAATGAAATGAAAATTAAAAATGGCTTTAAGAATATGTTTTTCTTATTATTTTTATAAATAAGAAAAAATTGTTTCTGAAGTTTTGTCCAGTACTTTAGCATTTTCTTTAATTATATTTAGTCCATTTTCTATTACTTTTTCTCTTAGGTGTTTATTTGACAAGGCTTCTTTTATAGCTTGAATTAATTCATCTTTGTTTTTAACTTGTACTATAGCGTTTTTATCTTTAAATTGTTTTGTTAATTCAGATATTTTAAAATCATTGGGTCCAATTATAGTATAAGATTTTGCTCTTATTGGTTCTATAATATTGTGTCCACCAATCCTTGCAAAAGTACCTCCTAGAATTGTTATGTGAGATTTTTTATAGAACTCTTGTAACTCTCCAATAGTGTTTAAAATTAAAATTTCTTTAGGAGATTTTAATTCTAAGTTGTCAGTTTTTAGTATTGGTATAAAATTATTTTGTTTAATTATGTTAATAATTCTGTTTATCCTGTCTATATGCCTCGGTGCAATTATTAATCTAATATCTGGAAAGTCTAAAAGTAATTTACTAAAGATCTCTATTGCTAATTCTTCCTCGCTATTGTGGGTACTTGCAAAAATTATATTTGTAATATTAGTTTTTAAATTATTGTTTGAACTAAAATCTGTAGATGCTAATGTGGCAAACTTTAAATTACAAAGAGAGATAATTTTTTTACTGTCTAATCCTAGATCTTTAAATCTAGTGGAGTCAGTATTAGATTGAGTTATAACTTTAGTAAATAAATTAATTATTTTCTTAAAGAAGAATTTAAAAAGTTTATAATTTTTAAATGACTTATTAGATAGCCTTGCATTGACTAGTATTATAGGGATATTTCTTCTATAACATTCTAATAATGTAAAAGGCCAAATTTCAGTTTCAGCAATAATTAATATTTTTACTTTTGCATGGTTTAGTAGTGAACTAATTATTTTTGGAATATCAAATGGAAAGTAAAAAATTAAAATATCTTTTTCTTTTGTTAGTTCTCTTGCAAGGTTATAACCTGCTTTGGTAGTACATGAAATCATTATTGGATAGGTTGTAGATTTTTCTTTTACTTTTAAAATCAATGGCCATACAGCATTTAACTCTCCAACAGATACAGCATGAAACCAGAGCCAGTTTTCTTTACTCTTCCAGGTATTAATTAAGCTAGTTGGCCAAAAACCTAATTTTTGCCAAAATCCTGTAATCATTGATGTTCACTTAATTTGTAAGCTTTAATTGTATTTTTCATTAGCATAGCAATTGTTAGTGGTCCTACTCCACCTGGTACAGGTGTTATTGCTTTACAAACTAATTTAACACTATTAAAATCAACATCTCCAATAATTTTAAAAGCACCATTTTCATTAATTCTGTTTATTCCAACATCTATGACTATTGCATCTTTTTTTATCCAGTTATTTTTTATAAGATTAGCTTTTCCAATTGCAGAAATTAAGATATCAGCAGTTTTAGAAATCTCTTCTATGTTTTTAGTTTTGCTATGTGTAATTGTTACAGTTGAATTTTCTATAAGGAGTAAAGCAGCAAGTGGCTTACCAACTAGTATTGATCTTCCTATTATTACTGAGTGCTTACCAACTAAGTTTATTGAATAGTATTTAAGAATTTCTATTATGCCTTGAGGAGTACATGGTTTTAAGCATTCTTGACCAGAAAAAAGTTTTCCTAAATTATAAGGATGTAAACCATCTACATCTTTTTTAGGATCAATTGTTTCTATTATTCTTTCAGATCTTATGTGTGCTGGTAAAGGTAGTTGTACTAGTATTCCATCAATCTTATTGTTATTATTTAATTGTATTATTTCACTTATTAATTCTTCTTCAGAAGTAGTAGCAGGAAGATTATGAACCTTAGAATAAATTCCTAATTCAGTGGAGACTTTTTCTTTGTTTTTTATGTATGTTAAACTTGCTGGGTTGTTGCCAATAATGACTACAGCAAGTCCAGGTACTCTTTTGTTTTTAGACTTTAATAAACTAATTTCATTTGATACAACTTTTAGAACTTCATCTGCAACTTGACGTCCATTTAAAATTAAGGGAGGTGAATCTGTTTTTATCATGAGTCTAATTTTTCCTAAGCCATTAATTAAGGGTGCAACTATTGGACTTATTTGTCCAGCTGGTGGCTTTGTAGATTATAAACCAATTGAGCTTGGAGTTAAATATTTAATCAAGTGTGGTTATAAAGTAAAACTAGGCAGGTCACTTCAAAGTTCAAGTAAAGCATATAAATACTTGTCTGGATTAAAAAAAAATAGACTAGATGATTTTATTAATTTTTGGTCTAGTAAAAATATTGATGCAATTTTTTGTTTAAGAGGTGGCTATGGATCATTGCAGTTATTAAATGAAATTGATTTTAATTTAATTAAAAAACATAAAAAAATACTTCTTGGGTTTAGTGATATTACTGTTTTGCTTCTTGCAATTTATGCAAAAACCAAGTTAGTAACTTTTCATGGACCCATGTTAGGTTATAAGTTCATTGATTCAAAATTAAACCCAAAAGATAAATCAACAAAGTACAATCTCTGGAAATTATTGACTAATCCATGTTTTAGTTTTAGTTATTCTATTAAATCTAGTTCAATTACAATCAATCATGGAAAAGCAGTTGGAAATCTGCTTGGTGGAAACTTGACTGATATTTGTTCTATGTTAGGGAGTAATTATTTGCCTGATTTTAAAGATTCAATTTTATTTTTAGAAGATTGTAATGAAGAGCCGTATAAAATAGACAGAATGCTAACTCAATTAGATAATGCAGGTATATTTAAAGTTTTAAAAGGTATTTTATTTTGTAGTTTTGAAAATTGTAATTTTAAAAGTAAGAAAGAACTTGCTAAGTTAGTAAACAATATAGTAGGTCGATATAAAATTCCAACAATTTGTGGTTTTCCTATAGGACATGGTTTAAAAAATTATATTGTTCCTATAGGTAAGAAAGTACTCTTAGACACTAAAAAAAGAATCCTTAAAGCTTTATAGAGATTTAAATGTAGAATTAACTTATGACTATATTTGTTTTACCTTTTGAAAAGATGCATGGTTTAGGAAATGATTTTATTATCTTAGAACGCAGGCATTTACCAAATGAAGTCAATGAATCTGAACTTGCAAAACATCTTTGTAATAGAAATTTTTCTATAGGTGCTGATGGAATAATAATTGTAGATTTTTTAGGTAGAGACATTCGGCCGGATGTCTCTACGGCGGATTTTGCATGGAATTATTATAATTCTGATGGTTCAGAAGCAGAAATGTGTGGCAATGGAATGCGTTGTTTTGCAAAATATGTTTTTGAACGTGGTTTTACGGATGAAAATACTTTTTCAGTCCTAACAAAGGCAGGAATTATAAAACCTGTTATTGAAGAAGACGGTACAGTAACTGTAAACATGGGTAAACCAACATTACCAAGTAAAACAAAAGAAGAGTTAGAGTTAGATGGAAAAGTTATAACTTATACCTATATAGAAATAGGAAATCCTCATTGTGTAATTTTTTTAGATAAAAAGATTGGTGATGAAAAATTTTTTAAACTTGGTCCTCAAATAGAACACAATAAGAATTTCCCAAAAGGTGTAAATGTAGAATTTGCCCATGTTTTAAAAAGAAACGAAATTGATTGTAGGATCTGGGAGCGTGGTTGTGGACCAACACTTGCATGTGGAACAGGAGCTTGTGCAACACTTGTTGCAGCTAATATAAATGATTTAGCTGATAATAGTGCCAAGATTTATTTGCCAGGAGGAGTTTTAAGAGTAAATTGGGATAAAGATTTAAATTGTGTTTATTTAAATGGTCCTTGTACATTTGTTTATAGTGGACAGTTAAATTTAGATCCTAAAAAAGTTTGTAGACAAGCCACAACTAAGTCTAAAGAGTAAGATGTATACCATTTCTTCTAGGAAAGATTTTTATAAGAAGCAGAGAAATATAATACGTATAATTTCTCTAGCAGTATTTATTTTTTTCTTTGTTTATGCTTTGTACCAGATATTATTATTGCCTTCAAAAAAACCTTTAGTTGTAGAAGTAGTTAAAAATAAAATTGTAGATGACATAGATAAAGTCTGTATTTGCCGTAAAGTTGAAGAACTTATACTAAACAAGAATTTTTTTTTAATATCTCCAAGACATCTTTCTCAAAAGTTATTAGAATCTATTCCTTTCTTACAAAAGGTTGTTGTTAGAAAATATCTAATTCCTGAATACAGATTAATTATTTATGTAAAAGAAAAACCCGTCTGGGCTACAAGTGGTGATTTTAAATTAATATCAGACGATGGAGAAGTAGGATCAAGTGACTGCTTAAATCTTTCATTGTTACCAAAAAAAATGATTACAGTATCTGGTAATAATATTTCTTCTTTAAAAAAAGATGAGCTTGTCTTAGTAAAAAAAATAGTTGAAGTTCTTCAAGAAAGATATAAACTTTTAATTAGTAGATTACTTATTGATGATGAAAATCAATTAGAGATTTATACTGAGTCAGGTTTTAAGATTAAAGCAGGCAAGATAAACCCAGATTTATTTGAAAAAATTTTAAAGCTAGAAAAAGTTTTAGATGAATTAAAACAGAGATCATATTTATTAGAATATATAGATTTAGGTTTAGAAAATATTTGGGTCTTTAAAGAGCAAGTTAAAAAAGATAATAAAATCAGGCTTTTTAAAAGAAATTAGAGGTTCTACAACAACCTCACAATTTTTAGGGTATTTTTAGGGTGTGTTAATTTTTCCGGGTAATAGGCCACAAAAACAAAGGTAATACAGTCTCCCTTTTTCAGGGGGAGATAAAAATGCAAGATAAAATACTGGAAACATATACAAAATATTTAGAGAAATCAAAGAAAAAACAAACTT
>JACPSL010000038.1 GCA_016193285.1 Candidatus Melainabacteria bacterium | reverse complement strand
CCAGTTGGTGGAACAGAGTATGCCTTTAAGCAATTACAACTACCAATGCCAGGAATTAATATGTAGGCCATCTATTTTTGTTTAAACTTTAATATTTTCAAGAATTACGCCTTTTCTCGAGATTAATTTTCAAAGTTGCGGTAATTAGAAAGAAATTTCACTGGGGACTTACAACATATTAGAAGTAACAGGTTCCTTATCCCTGCCATTTGCTTGAAGATTATATCCAAACTTTTCATTGTTTGATCTTGACAATAAGTGTTTTTGACCATTGCGGACTATTGAAAGTGCGTTGCTTAGATCTTGATCTAGACTTGCTAAAACGCTCTCTGCATACTTATCAGCACCAAGTCTTATATTTTCTGCTTCATCATATGCTTTCTTTCTCATTTCTTCTGATTCTTTAAGTGCACGCATTCTTATTTCTTCTGCTTCTTGTAAAATGGATCTTTTTATCATTTCTGCTTCTTGCTCAATTTTTTTTAAGATCTCAGAGTCCTTCACCATTTTGTCTACTTTGTACTGCGTACTTTCAAGAAGTTCATCTGACTGTTTTTGTGCTTCTTTTAAAATTTTCTCTGCTTTTGTTTTTGCTTGGTTTACAAGTTCTTCTTTTTGATTAAGTATTGAAGTAGCTTCTTTGATTTCTTGAGGTAGTTTTGACATAACAAGCTCAAGCTGGTCATAAAATTTTTCCATATTAACTAATTTAACTGAAGTCCATGGAATTGATGATGACTCCTCTACTACTAACCCTAATCGATCTATTAATTTATATATGCTCATGTATTCCTGTCCTGTTTTTCTTTTAAAAACTTTTTTCCTTCAAATACTTAGGTAAAATTATTATACAATTGTACATTAGACAAATAAATAACAGAATTACAAGCTTTTTATCCCTATTTTTTGCTGTAGATACTTATAAACCGGCAGTGGTATTAGATCCTTTACGTTTCCACCCAGACTAACTACTTCTTTAACCCTACTTGACCTAATAAATGAATATTTTGGGTTAGTCATAATAAAAACAGTTTCCATTCCATTTGAAAGGAAATTGTTAATCTGAGACATTTCTAGTTCATATTCAAAATCAGAAGGTGCTCTTAACCCTCTAATAATTACATCAGCACCTCTTTGTTTAGCATAATTAACAGTCAGGCCAGAAAAACTTTCAACAGAAATATTTTTAATATTTTCTAAGGATTCTTTTATTAGTTTTAACCTGTCTTCAAGAGGAATAAAATTTGTTTTTTGTTCATTACTTAGTACTGCAATAATAACTTGATCAAAAAGTTTAGTAACTCTTTTAATTACATCAACATGACCATTTGTAATAGGATCAAAACTTCCAGGGTATAAAGCCAGCATAATTTATTAAATATAGCATTAATGGTTTTATTTTATGCAGCTTCTTGAGATTTATCAGGAGAGACTATTTCATGTAACTTATTAATTTCATCTGAAATCATTTTTGTAAAGAAAACAGATGAATTATTTAACTCACTTGTTAACTTTGTAATTTGCTCTTTAGCTGGAGTACCTGTACTAAGTTGTTTTAGCTTTATTAATTCATCCACTAGCCTAGCAAATGATTCAATTGCCTCAGACGCTTTTCTTTCAACAACAGGCAATTTGTTTGTTACATCATTAACAAACCTTCCTTGCACTCTTTCATTAAAACCAATCGGAGTATCTAACATCTTTCCCTCCACATATTTCTGTGCCTTTTCTAAGAGGCAATATAACGGACTTAGGTTAACCCTAAGTTATGAATAGGGGCAGGTTTTTCAAACCTGCCCCTATTCAAATCATCTTATTGATTTATTGTTTAATAATCTCCCATTCCACCGCCTGGCATTGCTGGCATTGGTTCTTTCTTTTCAGGAAGATCTACTACTAGGGCTTCAGTTAGCAAGAACATTGAGCCAATTGAAGCAGCATTCTGAATTGCAGATCTGGTTACCTTAGCTGGATCAATAACACCTGCTTTACGTAAGTCTTCAAATTTTCCAGTTTCAGCATTAAATCCAGTAAGCCCATCGTTGTAGCTTTGAACTTTTTCTACAACAACTTCACCAGAAAGGCCAGCATTATCAGCAATTTGCCTAAGAGGAGCAAGAAAAGCTCTTGCAACAAGTTCAATACCTGTTCTTATATCACCTTGATGTTTCTCAGCTTCTTTACGTAAGATTTTGCTGATAGCAAGTGGTGTTAAACCACCTCCAGGTACTGTTCCTTCTTCAACTGCAGCTTTTGTTGCATTTAGTGCATCTTCCAGTTTGAGTTTACGATCTTTTAACTCAGTTTCTGTTGCTGCACCAACTTTTAGTACTGCAACACCTCCTGCTAGCTTTGCTTTTCTTTCTTGAAGTTTTTCTTTATCGTAGTCACTGTCAGATTTTTCAATTTCTTTTTCAATCTGGGTGATACGCTTTTTAACATCAGCTTTTGTAGCATCTGATGCAACAATTGTAGTTTTGTCCTTATTAACAACTACTTTTCTTGCTTTACCAAGCATTTCAATTGTTACATTTTCAAGCTTTGAGCCAGTGTCTTCACTAATAAATTGTCCACCAGTTAAAATTGCAATGTCTTCTAACATTGCTTTTCTTCTATCGCCAAAGCCTGGAGCTTTTACTGCACAACACTTTAGAACTTGTCTTAAGTTATTTACTACAAGTGTTGCAAGTGCTTCACCTTCTACATCTTCAGAAATAACAAGTAACGGCTTTCCAGCTCTTGCTACTTTTTCAAGTAGTGGAATCATGTCAGCAAGAAGGTTTATTTTCTTGTCAACGCATAAGATGTATGGTTCTTCAAGAACAGATTCCATTCTTTCTTGATCATTTACAAAGTAAGGTGAGATATAACCTTTGTCAAATTGCATTCCTTCAACTACTTCAAGCTCAGTGTCAACTAGTTTCTTTGACTCTTCAACAGTTATAACACCGTCTTTACCAACCTTGTCCATTGCTTGAGCAATCATTTTTCCAACTTCTGGATCATTGCCTGCTGCAATAGTTGCTACTTGAGCAATTGACTGGTTGTCTTTAACTGGCTGAGAAATCTTTTTAATTTCTTCAACAGCTATTTTTGTTGCCTCGTCAATCCCTTTTTTTAACTGAATAGGATTTGCACCTGCAGCAACATTTTTAAGTCCTTCTTTAATAATTGCTTGAGCAAGAAGTCCTGCAGTAGTAGTTCCATCACCAGCAACATCATTTGTCTTACTAGCAACTTCTCTAACTAATTGAGCACCTGCATTTTCTACCGGGTCTTTTAACTCAATTTCTTTTGCTATGGTTACACCATCATTTACAATTTGTGGTGCACCAAATTTCTTTTCTAAGACTACATTTCGTCCTGCTGGACCAAGTGTAATTCTTATAGTATCAGCAACAGCATCTACACCTCTTTCTAGTGCTCTGCGTGCTTCTTCATTAAATATAATTTGTTTAGCCATTTGTAATCTTACCTCCTTTATTTATTTAACTATAGCTAGAATATCTCTTTCAGAGAGTATTAAATATTCTTCGCCATTAATTTTTACTTCTGTACCACTATACTTTGCATAAAGTACATGATCCCCTTCCTTGACATCCATTGGTTTTCTTTGTCCTTTGTCGTCAACTGCACCAGGACCAACTGCTATTACTTTACCTTCTTGTGGTTTTTCTTTTGCAGTATCAGGTAGAACAATTCCACCTGAAGTTTTTTCTTCAGGTTCAACTTTTTGAACTATGACTTTATCTTGTAATGGTTTTAATGTTTTCTTTGTTGCTGTAGCCAAGGTAATCACCCTCCTTTGTTTTTTTTATTTTTCTGGCCGAACACCAATTCTTTCTACACTTAGTTCTTTAGATCAATTTAAGATTCAAAAGCTTTTGGCAGACCAGTCATTTAATTATCAACTTAATTTCTTATAAAGCTTAATTCTTTAGGAAATTTTTAATTTTTTATTTCTATTTTTTGTAAATACTTTCTAAATTGTGTAAAGCACCACCATAAATTGTAGGAAAAATATTACCTAAACCATTTTGTATAGCTACTATCCTTAGAGGAGATTCAAGATAAATGAAAGGCAACTTATCATAAACAACTTCTTGAAAGATGTCGTAAAGTTTTTTCCTTCTTTGAAAATCAATATATTTTGTTGCTTCATTAAAAATTTTATCTATTTCAATTTCCCAATCTCTAGGTTTGTGCTCTGAAGAATCAAAAAGGTGTAGCCTGCCATTTAATTTCCATACATTTGCACCATCATTAGGTTCAAAGAATCCCCCAGTAAACCCAATAATAATTGCTTCCCAATTACCAGAGTCTGATCTCCCGATTAAAGTATTAAAGTCAAGTGGTCTTAAGTTTACTTTAATGCCAAGTTTTTTTAAATCATCTTGGATAATTACACTAATTGCTTGTCTTGTGATATTTTCAGCATTTGTAAGAATAGTAAATTCAACCGTTTGATTCTTTTCGTCAATTAATCTCCCGTTACTATTCCAATTAAATCCTCCTTTTTTTAAAAATTCTCTTGACAGATTTAGATCTTGTGAATATCCACCTGCAAATTTTTTGTTTAAATAAATTGATGCTAAAGATTCTGAGGTAAATAATGGTTTACCTACACCAGCTAAAACATTGTCAACAATGCTTAGTCTATCTATAGCATGTGAGATTGCTTTTCTAAAGTAAAGATTGTTAAACCACTTGTTTTTAGATAAGTTAAATACTAGAAACTCTGTGCCAGAGCTAGGACCTAAATTAATAATTTTAAATTTGTTTTTCTTTTCTAATCTTTTTACTAGTGAAACATCTTCTCCTCTAACCGAGATAATGTCTATTTCACTTGCTAAAAATTTAAAAAGTTCTAAACTTTGGTCTTGAATAATTGTATAAATAATCTTATTTAAATACGGGAGTTTTTCACTTTTAGAATTTATTACAAAATAATTAGGATTTCTAACAAATTCAATTCTTTGTCCTTGAACATAACGTTTTAATTTAAACGGGCCGCTTGTAACAAAATCTTCTGGTTTTGTTTCTGTTCCCCAAAAACTTAAAAAGATTTCTTTTGCATCTTTCCCAGCTTTTAAAATTACAGGTTCAAGTATATGTTTTGGTGCAACTTGATATCCAACTTGTCTTAAGAAAGGCGCAAATACAACATGAGTCATAAACTCAACTGTCGTATCATTAATTTTTTTTACAGAAGGATATTTTCCATCTATAAGACAAAGTGATTGAAATCCACCACCTTCTAAGCCAGTAAAAACAATTTTGTTCCAGGTAAAAACTACATCATCACTTGTAATTGGAATACCGTCAGACCACTTAATACCTTCTCTTAGTTTTACAATAATTGTTTTTCCTTCATCTTTTATTTCATAGCTCTTTGCAAGATGAGGTATAACTTCACCAGTTATTGGATCTGTATCAAACAAGCTATCAAACATTAATCTTCCAACTTCACTGCTTGTTGCATCAGTAGAAGCCCAGATGTTAAAAGTCTTAGGGCCTGATCCATATATGCTTTGATTTAGTGTCCCACCAAACTTACCAACTGGATATTGAACTTGTTTATAGTCAACTCCATTTATTTTTATAGTTTTGGATTTGAAATAAGAGGTTTGTACAGAAAGCTGAGAGCTGAGAGCCGAGAGCTGAGAGCTGAGAAATAAGGAAAAAAGAAAAAATTTAATCCGGTATAACAAGCTTCTGGCCAATTGAAAGTAACCCAACTTTTTTCATGTTGTTAGCTTTCATTATCTTATTTATATTTTCAGGTGATGGATTTGAGTAATATTTATTTGCAATTACCCAAAGTGAATCACCATTTCCTACTGTATGGTATCTAACAACTGGTAGTTCTTTAGGAGTTACTTTTATTTCTTGTAGCTTTGGTTTACTTTTAAATGGATTTGAGAAAGAAAATTTTTGTTTTTGCACATTTAGTTTTTTACTCATTTCTTTGTCAGCACTTTTATCTGTCATAATGTTTACTGATTTTTGAAATACAATTTGTGTATCATTTTTAGTTCTTAGTTCATTGACATTAACTTGAAAATATATAAGCCATATAACTGATGTCAGCATCACGCCACAGAGAAACCAAAGCAGGTTTGTAAGAATATTGTTTTTATTGTTTGAAGTACTTAAGTACTCTTCTTTATTTTGAGGCCAAAAGTCTGCTAGCCCCTGATTTGTTTCTACTGCTATAGGTGGCTCATCTGAGTAAATAGTATCTAGCAGTTCAAACTCTTGCCTTGTATATAAATTGTTTTTTGGATAGAAATAAGGTTTGTCATGAGTTGCTTTTATCTTTTTAGCTAATCCTTTTAGTCTTTTTTGCCTAAACTTATTTAGCTGTGTTGTTTCTACCATTCTTTGCCTCCAAAACTATTCAATCCACAAACCAAAATTAAATCACTAAATTGACTTTGGATAATTGAAAGACTATATTTTCTTTAGAATTGTTCATTATTTGTTATACAATTTGCTTAGATTCTGTTTGCTTTTAAGTTAGTTTCCAGACAGACAAAGTTCAATTTCTTAAGTTGATACGTATTAAGCATCATGAGGAAGGTTAAGTTTAAATAAAATGAAATTAAAAGGTAAATCAAAGAAAACAAAACAATCTAATTCTGGGAAAAAAGAATTAGCAAACCTTAAAGCTTTATATAAAAAAGGAGAATTAAATTTTAGTTCTAAAAAAATTGCAGAGGAAATTTTAAAAGAATTTAAAAAGGGATTGAGCCATTAGATCATCATTTTCCAATACAAAATTTCTTAAATATGTTTGTAATTACATCCTCATTGATTTTTCTCCCTGAAACCTCATCTAGTTTTAAAACAGCATTTTTTAATTCATCAGCAACTAAATCTTCTGGCATATTGTTTTGAAACATTTTAAGCCCAGAATTTATATGAGAAGAACATTGAAGTAAAAGTTCTTTCTGACGTTGGTTGACGTAGAGACGCCCTAACAGGGCGTCTCTACGTGGTTTCAATGAAATCGCCTTCTCAAGAAGCAATTTTTTTAACCTATCAATGTTTGTACCATACTTTGCAGAGATGGAAATATCACATGGAGGCAGATTATGATTTGCCTCTATCAAATCAATCTTGTTTCCAACAATTATTTTTTGTTTACCATTTGCAAAATTACAAATCTCCTCATTTTTATTTCTTGTAAGATCAAAGACCGACAAAACAATATCTGAGTTTTCTATTGCTTCTTTACTTTTTTTAATGCCAATTTTTTCTGACATATTTAAGGGGCCCTCTTTTCTCAAGCCAGCTGTGTCAACTAAAACAAAAGGCCAGCCATCAAGAATTATTTTTTCTTCTATGGTATCTCGTGTTGTTCCTGGTTCACTTGTTACTATTGCTCTTTCACTTTCTAGTAACTGATTTAAGAGGCTTGACTTCCCAACATTTGGTTCACCAATGATTGAAACTTTTATTCCGTTACGTAAGATTTGTCCTTCTCTTGAAGCTTCAATTAATTTACTTAATTCCTTACTAATTTCAAGCAACTCAAAAATTATTTTTTCTTTATCTAAAGATGGCACATCGCTTGGAAATTCAATTGAGCTTTCAATAGATGTTATTAAATCAAACAATCTTTCATAAAATCCTTTAACCTTCTTACTTAAAGCTCCTTCTGAAATTGCATAAACTACTTTAGTAGATGTTGCACTAATTACTTCGTTTATTGCTTCTGCTTGAGTTAAATCTATCCTTCCATTTATAAAAGCTCTGTAAGTAAACTCACCTGCTTCAGCTCTTCTAGCACCATTTTTTAAACACAAATCTAAAATCATAGAAGCAATTTGTGGGCTTCCATGACAATAGATTTCAATACTATCTTCAGTAGTAAAACTTTTGGGGGATTTAAATGGAAGGATAACTACTTCATCGATTATTTTCTTGCCTTCCTTTATATAGCCGTGTTTTGCATGCATGTGTTCAAAAAGAGATTGCAAGGTTGCAAGGTTACAAGGTTGCAAGGTTTCGGAAAAAAATTTTTGTACAATATCCCAGCTGTCTTTTCCTGAAATTCTAATAACTGCAATTGCACTAGTTCCTTGTGGTGTGCAAATAGCACAGATTGTATCTTTTAAGTCAAACATGCAATTAGATTATATAACGCAAGTAGGGTCAGGTTTAAAACCTGACCCTACTTGCCCCTACTGATTGGTTTCTGCTCTACTGGTCCTGTTGTATCAAGTATTGTTGATATGGTAATTCTATTCCTTCCTTCTTTTTTAGAAATGTACATTACATCATCGGCTGCTTTCATAATGGCTTCCTTATTTCTTTCTTCATGTGGTGTTCCTGATACTCCAATACTTGCACTTAATGCTCCCCACTGTGAGTGAATTGTTCTGTTTAATGCTTCTAAAATTCTTTTTGCAATTCCAGTAGCTTCTTCAAGATTAGTTTCTGGTAAAAGTACTGCAAACTCATCTCCGCCATATCTTGCAACAATATCCATTTGTCTTAAGCACTGTTGTAATTTCCCGCCTACAAGTGTAATAGCTTCGTCACCTGCTGCATGCCCAAATTTATCATTTATTGATTTTAAGTGATCAAGGTCTATCATTATTACAGATAAGTCAGAACCTGTTCTTTTAGCACGTTCTACCTCGTGATGAAGTGCTGTTTGAAAATACGCATGATTATATAAACTAGTTAAGCTATCTCTTTGTGCTTGGTATTCAACTTTTGTAAATAAGTCTGCATTTAAAACTGCAATTGATGCTTCTGACGCTACTCTTTTTACAAAATCAATTTCATTTTGAGTAAAAATTCTATTTCTGTTACATTGATGAATACATAATGAACCAATTACTTTACCTGCTGCTACTAAAGAAACTGCAAGAAAACTTTTAATTTCTATAATTTCTAAAATTGTTTTAAGTGGATCAGGGGAATCTTTAAAAATAGTTGGAACATCTGGAATGTGAAGAGTTGAATTAGCACGATCTACTTCAGGAAGATTGTTTAATGATTCAAGCCATGTCTTTTCAAAATCTAAAATTAAATCAGCTGCTTTATTTATTTTTTGTTCTTTATTTAAATATTCCTGTTCAGTAGCAAGAACTTGAAGAGGAGATATGCTCTTAAGCCTTCTTATAAAACATCTGCTTGCACCTAATATTTCTCCTAGGTCCTGAGCAGTTCTTGCCATAACAGTCGATATATTCAAAGTATCTCTAATTGCATTGCTCACTTGATGTAAAAGGTTCATTTGCCTTTCTGTCTGCTGGACATGTTCATGAAGTTCTGCTTGTAATAGCGCCATTTCTACTTGATCAGTAATTGCTTCAAGTAACTGTACTTCTGAATTTGTCCATGTTCTGTATGAGTCAAATTGAGCAAGAGCTAGTACACCTATTGTTTTGTTACCTTTATTTAAAGGACATGCTAGATATGATTTGCATCCACTTTCATTTATTAAAGTTTCATTTTCGCTAAAGTTCTGGGAATTAATATTTGAGATTGAAATGTTCTGAGTAATTGGGTCAGGGAAAAATGGTGAAGAGTTTTCTTTCCATAAAGCTGGATCAATAGGAAATAAAGACATCTTCTTTTCATACTCATCTTTTGTTGCCCAGATAGACTTATCTGTAAAACCTGTTCCTTCTTTTTTATGGATAAATGCACCACATGCACTAACCCCAAAAACTTGTCCAATTTCTCTAGCTGTTTTTTCAAGAACACCATTAACTTCTAATGTATCTCGAATCATTGTAGTAATTGAATTAAGTAAAAATTCTCTTTGTGCAGTTGAAAGACTTTCTTCATATAAGTTTGCTTGGTTTAAAATAACCGCTAGCTGTCCACAAATATCTTGTGTAATTCTTAGATCTTCGGTATTTACTTCTGAATGTAGTGAAGTGCTTTCGCAAACTACTATTCCAAGTAGTTCATTACGAATTAATACAGGCAATATACAAAATATCGATGGTTTTTTAGATTGTAAGAATATTTTGCTTATTCTTCTAATATTTTTATTTTTATAAGTCATGTATTGATTCTTATACAAAAGTTTTATTATTGGATTTTTGTTGCTTACTTTGTGGATAAATCCTTTTAATGATTTATTTTTGTCGGAAACTATTTCTTGGGTAATTTCAATTGTTTTTTTACTAGCTATCCATCTTGCAAAATAAATATCATCAAGTTTTAAAAAGCTGTGTATGCCTTTAAGAACAATCTCAATTGCTTTTTCAGACTTTAGAAGTCCTCTAAGCGAGCTTGAAAGTGAGGATAAAAGTTTTAATCTGTCTCCTTTTGCATTAACCTGGCTTGCAAGATCTACTTCTTCAATAATTTTTGTAATGTAGTTTAAGACAAATATAAAAATCTTTTGTTCTTCTGGTGTCCTGATAAGTTTTGGATTTGTTATAAGTACTATTCCATATAGTTCCTTAGCATGTGGGGAAAGTATTGGATAAATATAGGTATTTAAATCAACATCTGAAAGTCCTTTTATATTTAATTCAGTAAGTGGAATAAGAGAATTAAAATATCTAGTTTGCTTAATTTCAATTTGTTCTGAAATTGTTTCAAGCATGTGTCCAAGTAAGTTATGTTGTTTTGCACCAGTTTTAGAATTAATTAAATTAATTTCTTCATTAGCAAAGTTGGCATAAACTGCAATAGTATCAATTTCCAATAAAGACTGAATAAAGTTTACTAAAGTACTTATTTGTTCTTTTGCATCAAGAGAACTTACTTGAAGTTCTAATATTTTGTTTATTAATAAAGACTTTAAATCTTTAATGGTTTTATTTTTTTGCGATTTTTCTTCTTCCATGGCTTTACTAAATAATCATTCCACAAGAAGCTCTTGATTAATCAATGCAGTAGGGAATTTATACAATTATATTATGGATTTGTACGAAAGTTCTCAGATAGGCCTTTTATTTCCTGAAGCTCATCTTGATAGTTCCCAAGAAACATTAGAGCCATATTTATAAATCCAAAGAATGGAATTCTACGAGCAAAGAACCCTAAGCCTGTTCCAACAGCAGGAGCAAATTCAATTACTTCTTTAGGAGCATTTCTTAAAAACCATAATGCACCTTGAAAACCTTTAAAACACATCTTCTGCAAACCTTGTAAATCATTAGTGCTAACTTTAGTTCCTCTAACATAATCTATTAAAAAAGATCTAAAATCCTCATTTAATACTTTTTCTTTTATATGTTCTTTCATTTTAGTTTCATCAAGTACCCATTGCCATTTTTCTGGAAATTGTCCTGGTAAAAACCTGTGAAAAAGCTGTGCAGCTTTTCTTGCCATACCTAAAATTGAACCAGAGTTTTCTAACTCTCGTTGAAATATTTTCATTAAGTTATCAATAGAACCATCTAATAATTTTTCAGCAGATTCATGAGCACTAACTACTTGTTCATCAACTAATGTATGGTTTGCTTTTATCTCTTCAAGTAGTTGTATTAGTCTCTCTTTATTTAAAGGTTGTCCTTTCTCTATTAATCTCACTGCATCTGACAAAATCTCTCTTGCTCCATCAAGATCTTTTCCTTTTAATGCTCTGTGAATTATTTCAAGATCTGGACCAAGTAATCTTTTTGCATTGTTAATAGCCGCTGCTGGAGTACTTGTAATAGTTGCTGATGCTTCTAGTGCAACTTGTTCAACTACATTTAAAAGAGGATTAGTTCCATATTGTTCTAAAAGGGTAGTTAAATTCTTTACTGCTCCTAATTGTTTTGGAGCAAGTTGCACTGCAACTTTAAGAATTGTTTGTAATACTTGAGCTGTCATTTATAAATTACTTTCCTAAAATATAAGAAAGCCTTTTAAAGGCTATCAATACTACAAAGAAAGGTTAAGAAGTAAATTGACAATTAATAATTGATAATTAAGGATTGGTTAAAATCTGCTATCATTTTTAGGTTTGGTCTGGAGGAAATTATGGCAAATGTAATTGTAGTAGGTGCCCAGTGGGGTGATGAAGGTAAAGCTAAAATCACTGATCTGCTTTCAAAAAATGCAGATTATGTTGTTCGTTATCAGGGTGGGAGTAATGCTGGACATACAGTAGTAGTAGATGGAGAAACATATAAATTTCATTTAATACCATCAGGGATTTTATATCCAAACAAAATGTGTGTAGTTGGTCCAGGAACAGTAATTGATCCAAAAATTTTAATTGAAGAGGTTGAAGATTTAACAAAGCGTGGGATTAAAGTAGATGGCTTAAAAGTTAGTTCACAAGCTCATGTAACTATGCCATATCATTTAGCAATTGATCAAGCAGAGGATCGTGGTCGTGGCACAAGAAAGATAGGAACTACTGGCCGTGGCATAGGTCCTACTTATGCTGACAAGGCAGATCGTTTTGGAATTAGAATGTCTGATTTAATTGATTCAAAAGAGCTTGGAGAAAAAGTTAACTGGCTTGTACCAAGAAAAAATATAATCATGGAAAGATTATATGCTCTGCCCTCCCTTGATCCTAAAAAAGTATTTGATGAATATAAAACATATGGTGAAAAATTAAAGCCTTTTGTAGATGATACTTCAGCACTAATTTTTGATGCAGTAAAAAACAAAAAAAATATTTTGTTTGAAGGTGCTCAAGGTACTTTACTTGATTTAGATCATGGTACGTATCCTTATGTAACTAGTTCAAATCCTGTGAGTGGAGGAGCATGTGTTGGAACAGGAATTGGACCTACTTCTATTGACAGAGTTATTGGTGTAAGTAAAGCTTTTACTACAAGAGTTGGTGAAGGGCCTTTTCCAACTGAGGTATTTGGTCGTGAAGCAGATGAGCTAAGAGCAGCAGGTACTGCTTGGGCAGAGTTTGGTACTACAACAGGACGTCCTAGACGTGTTGGTTGGTTAGATGTTGTTCTTTTAAGATATGCAGTGCGTGTCAATGGGCTTGACTGCTTAGCACTTACAAAATTAGATGTACTAGACAATCTTGATGAGATAAATGTTTGTATAGCATATGAAGACAATGTTACAGGAGTAAAATATTATGATCTTCCACTTGCTGCAGGAATTTTTAAAAGAGTAAAACCAATTTATGAAACACTAGCTGGATGGAAAGTATCAATTAATAAATGCAGATCAAGAGCTGATCTTCCTCAAAATGCACAGAAATATTTAAACAGGATTCAAGAACTTTTAGAAACTCCAATTGCAATTGTAAGTGTTGGTCACAAACGTGATCACACAATTGTAATTGAAGACCCAATTCATGGGCCAAAGAGAGTGCTACAGAAAAATTGAGAATTGACAATTTTTTTTGATTTGTCTTATGGTAAAATAGTGAGCAACCTCACGTAATTACGCCTAAAAATGAGACTTTACTCACGAATTTTAGAAAAAAAGCTAAGAAAAGATTCTTTTAAAGGTAAAAGCCTTATTATTGTTGGCTCAAGACAAGTTGGAAAAACTACTTTAATAAAAGAAGTTTTAAAAGGTTTTAAAGATACAAAGGCAAAGACTTTGAATTGTGATAACAGAGAAGATTTGGAATTACTTGAAGGAAAGAATTTAGAGTTTTTAGAAAATATTATAAGCAACTCAAAGATTTTATTCATTGATGAAGCACATAAAGTTTCAAACATTGGTCAGACTCTTAAAATCTTAGTAGATCACTACGGTAAAAAATTACAAATCTTTGTGACTGCATCTTCAAGTTTCAATTTATTACATAAAACTCAGGAACCACTAACAGGCAGAAAATTTGTTTACAATCTTTATCCTCTAAGTACAGAAGAAATTTACCCAGATAAAAATTTCTTAAGACTTAAAAAAGAATTGGAGCAACTACTTATTTTTGGTTCATATCCTGAAATCACTAAGCAAAAATCGTTTGAAGAGAAAAAGCAATTACTTAGAGAAATAACCACAAGTTATCTCTATAAAGATATTTTAGAATTTCAACAAGTAAAAAATCCTAATTTAGTTAATAGATTATTAAAAGCACTGGCACTTCAAGTCGGACAGGAAGTATCATATACAGAACTCTCAAATCTGCTTGGAGTAGATAAAAATACTGTAGAGCGTTATATTGATTTGCTTGAAAAATGCTTTGTAGTATTTAGACTATCTCCGTATACTCAAAATAAAAGAAAAGAACTATCCAGGCTTAGAAAAGTATATTTTTACGACCTAGGGATAAGAAATACCATTATAAATAACTTTAATTTTATTGATATGAGGGATGACATTGGTAAATTATTTGAAAATTTTGTCATTGTGGAAAGACTTAAGTACAGAGAATATCATCAGGTTTACTCAGATCAATATTTTTGGAGGACTTATGATGGTTCTGAAGTAGATCTCATAGAAGAACAAGGCGGTAAGCTTTTTGGATACGAAATTAAGTGGAGAGAAAAAAAATGGAGCAAAAAACCTGAAAGGTGGCTTGAGTATAAAAACAGTTCATATGAAACTGTAACTAAAGACAATTTATATAAATTTATTTTTTAATTTAAATACTAATCATGAAAGATGGTTTTCTAAAATACAAAGCTCGTGACCATGCAGCAGTTCGTACTCAAGAATATTTATTTAATCAATTATTTCCTTATATTGGAAATAAAAGAAAATTGTTGCCTTTGATTTTTGAGGCAATATTACAAACTGGTGTTGAAAATGGATTGCTTGTTGATTTTTTTTCTGGCAGTGGTGTTGTCTCTCGTCTTGCAAAAAAATTAGGTTTCCAGGTAATCTCAAACGATTGGGAGCCTTATTCATTTTTTTATAACAATGCATACATTGAACAAAATAAATACCCTGATTTTAAAAAGCTTGATGGTATGGAGAAAGTTTATGAGTATTTAAATAACTTAGAAGGTGTACATGGCTATATTGGTGAGTATTATTGCCCATGGGATGACAAGAATCCTGACATTAAAAAAGAAAGAATGTTTTTTACTCATAAAAATGGAATGAAAATTGATGTTATGAGGGAAAAAATAAATGAGTGGGAAAAAGAAGAAAAAATTAATTTAAAAGAAAAATCTATCTTACTCGCTTCATTTTTATACAGTGTTAGTTATGTAAGTAATACAAGTGGTGTCTTTAAAGGGTTTCACAACGGCTGGGGGGGGAAGACTGGAACTGCACTTTATAGAATACTAAGCGACATTAAATTAGTTCCACCAGTTTTATGTGACAATGAACAAGAGAATAAAGTTTATCAAATTGACTCGCAGATTCTTGCAGAAAATTTGTCTAATCTGAGAAAAGAAAAAATAAATATTGTTTATTTAGATCCACCCTATAATCAGCATCCTTATGGAAGTAATTATCATATTTTAAATACAATTGCACTGTGGGACAAGCCAGAAATAAATAAATCAATTTTAGTAAATGAAAAAAAAACAAATAAAAGTGCAATAAGAACTGACTGGAAGACTGAAAGAAGGTCAGCCTACAATTACAAAGGAGAAGCAACTAAGGCATTAGATAAATTAATCCAAACAATTAATTCTGATTATGTTTTACTAAGCTACAGCACTGACGGACATATGGACTTAAAAGATGTTTTAGAAATCATGGCAGCAAGCGGAAAACTTTCAATGGTAACAAAGTCTTATAAACGCTATCGTGTAAGTACTCCACGTATGTCAAAAAAACCATATAATATTGAAGCTGTTTTAATACTTGATAAAAATAAAACAAGTCCAGAAGGTGTTGCTAAGAAGCTTTGGAACGAATTTGTAGAACAAGATAAATGGCTTAAGAGAGGTACCTAAAAAAATACCAGTCGGAAGACATGCCGTGCTAATACTTGATCAAACATCTTGGCATAATATTTCTTTGTTGCATTTGCCACCTTATTCACCAGAATTGAATCCAGTGGAACAAGTTTGGCATTTCTTAAAATAGCACTTCCTGTCAAACAGAACTTTTAAAGACTGTGATGATTATTGCAAGTGTCTGTGTGAATGCTTGGAATACCTTTATTAATGAACCTTTGAGAATAAAATTACTGTTGCTCTAGAGACTGGGCTAAATTAGTGTTGGCTTAATCGTCAACCTCCGGCATTGGCGTGTTCTGTGGTCTTTTTTTACACAGCTCTGTGCCTGGATCACAAAAGTATCCGTCCTTACAATCTTCGTCATTACCGCACCTACAGGCGCAAGATGGGCTACTTGTTAGGTTTATTTTTGTACATATCCCTCCCCCTTGACCAGAGCCTTGGTTACACATATCTCCCTCTTTGGTACACGTGCAGCTTTGACTTGGACTTACACTGTAGTCTTGAATTACACTATCACGGCATTGATTACCATAACGGAGAAATGGAACACAAAGTTGACACGACTCACAAGGGGAGATAAAACTCTCAGTGCACGGTGGTGGAGGCGGAGTCAGACAAATAGGCCTGAGCTTAATCCATGTAACTTTTTTCAATGAGGGATCTTTTAAAATTCTTTTGGCTTGATTAATTTTTACGTAGAAGTTTCCAACATTATCTTCTTTCAATTCTTGGACTAACTTACCCTTCTTTTTCTTCTTGTCTTTCTTGACTGAGTTTATTAAACGGATGTCTTTTTTAATTTGTTCTAATGTTCCTGGATGCAAGGATATCTCTTTTCCTTCTGAAGTATCATTTCTATTATTTACAACCCTAGCTGACAAGCTACAGTCATCATCATCATCAGTAGCATCATCATCATCATCAGTAGCAGCAGCATTAGTAGCATCATCATCAGCATCAGCATCAGTAGCAGCGGTGATACTGCTTGTTACAAGACAAAAAAGCATAAAGACAGTTATGGCAATTTTTTTCATTGATCTACCTCTTAAAAGTTGTACAAATCCCTTATTCCACTCATTACAGGAAATTAAACCAAAATATAGAATATCCACCAGATGATCTAGTTAATTTGCAAGAGGTATTTAAGCTACTGGCTGTGAGGCAACTACCTCGCTAGGATTGTTATCTTTTTTACTTCCAAGAAGTCTAATATTATCAGCAATGATCATTGGTTTTATGTTTAGTTCACCTGTGTCTTTGCTGTTCCAGCTATCCCATCTAATTTTTCCTTCAACTCCAATTAAAGATCCCTTCTTTATATATTCACCAGCAATCTCTGCTTGTTTTCCCCATACTTCAATATCAAACCAATCTGTTTGAGGTTCTTTCATTGGCCTGTTTACTGCAAGACTAAAAGTAGTAACAACTCTTCCTGATTCAAAATATCTTATCTCTGGATCTCTGCCTGCACGTCCTATTAAAACAACATGGTTTATGTCAACAGTAGGTTGGCTACTTATAACTGTTTGAGGATTTAATTGGTTTTCCATTTTGTGCTTCTGAAATTGTTTTTATATTTTATCACTTCTTTAAGTATCTATACTTTTCTTACTAAAGATTGAGTAACCTACAATCCCTACAGAACCAGCTACAGAAAAAATTAACATTATAAGTCCTGATATGTTCATTAAATAGTTGTTGCCCTGGATCAATGAATTGCCCATAAATACAGAACATAATAAAAGGATGATAGTGTAAGCAACTCTTAATTTTGAATTTGTTTCTATAATCTCTTCCTTAGAGTTGAAAATTTCTATTGGATTTAAGTTGACTGTCTTAATATTGTCTTTTTTTGCAACATAACCTGGAAGCTCTTTCATAGTATTAAAATATATTTTAATCTTATTCATTAGATTCACCTGATTTGGGAATGCAGATAAAATAGCATGTTTTAGTTCTACAATGAAATTTTTCCACTGGGCCTCAAGCAATTTACTTTTTATCCACCCTTCAAAATAATCTTTTGCTGCACTTATTAAACTAAACTCTGGATCAAGTGTTCT
This sequence comes from Candidatus Melainabacteria bacterium, assembly GCA_016193285.1. Taxonomy (NCBI): domain Bacteria; kingdom Bacillati; phylum Candidatus Melainabacteria; species Candidatus Melainabacteria bacterium. Next base: position 138,285 of record JACPSL010000038.1, on the reverse strand, counting down.
GCATACTCCTTCTAAAGTGCCTGTCATTCTAAGAGTATAAGTAAACTTGCTGGGTAATTTCATTGGTTTTTCTTTAAAAAGAATTCTTAATTCATTTTCCATATCATTTAAATCTAGTGAGTCTAATTTTGCACCGTCATAATATTTATATACAGCTTGTTCAATAACTTTTTTAATAGATCTAACATCAACATCTTTTTTCAAGAGCTCAAGCTTTTTTAAATTGTTTAGTAATGAATCTGTATCATTCTCTATAACATTAAACAAAACATCTGTTAATTCTTCTCTAATGTTTTTGTTTAATCTTGCTACCATACCAAAGTCATAAAAGACAATTGTGCCATCTTCTTTTACTACTATATTTCCAGGGTGGGGATCAGCATGATAAAACCCGTCTTCAAAAAATTGTTTGAAATATGCTTTAACCAATGACAATGCTAGTTCTTTAAGATCTAGGTTGTTTTCCTCTAACTTTTTAACGTCTATAATTTTAGTTCCAGGTACAAATTCTATGGTTAGTATTTTTCTTGTTGTATATTTCCAAAAAACTTTCGGTATGTAGATTTTTTCTTCGTATTTTAAATTTTTCCTAAACTTGTCAGCATTTCTTCCTTCTTCAATAAAATCAATTTCTTCAAAAAGAGTTTTTCCAATTTCATCAATTATTCCAACCCATTCTCTGTCTTTTCCAATCTTTGTATATTTTTCAAAAAACAATGCAAAGCATCTTAAAATTGCAAGGTCTTCATAAAAAAGAGAGCTTAAATTTGGTTTTTGGACTTTTACAGCTACTTCGTTATTATTTAAAAGCTTGGCTTTATGAACCTGCCCAATACTTGCTGAAGCCATTGATGTTTCATCAAATGAGCTAAAAATTTCTTTAATTGGCTTTTGTAATTCTTTTTCAACTATTGATTTTACTTCTTCAAATGGCAACGGTGGAAGCGAGTCTTGTAACTCAGATAATGCTTCTATATAATCCTTGGGAAGTAAATCTGTTCTACTTGAAAGAAATTGTCCAATCTTTATAAATGTAGAACCTAGTTCAAGAAGAGTATTTTTAACGTATATTGGGTTATTAACATTATTTTTAGTTATTTTTCTTGACAGGTTAAAAACTGACCAAGCAATTTGCCTAAACCTTTTATTTCTTAAGCAATAATAAATTAATAATACGGGCTCGCGTATAAAATCTTTTTCTTTCTTTAACAACTTAAACTTTTCCTGGACAATGTTTGTGTCATAGTAAAGATGCCAAGGTGTCGACTCTTTATGATCGGTTTCTTGTTTTTCTACTACAGTTATCAAAATTGTTTACCGCTTTGACAATTTTATTTGTTCTTTTAAATCAGCAATTTCAGCACGTAAGCCAGCTATTTCTGCCCTAATGTCATTTAGTTCCATTGAATCAAGAAGTGCATTATTTGTTAGTTCAATTAATTTATCCTTTATTAAACCTTTTAATTGAACTTCATTTATTTGTGCTCTGTGCGTTATTTCACTAATGAACTCACTGTAATGCAGGGGCTTGCTACAGCAAACCCCTACATCGTCTTGTTTTTTTTCTTTAAAGTTTTTTACTTGAATAACTAAATCAGAAGCTTTTGATTCTATCTTTTCTTTCATAACATCAATAGCTGCTTTTGCTGTAAGGATTACTTTTGTTAAATCTTTGAACATAAATGCAGATAAAATTATCTCACATAATTCAAAATAGATAAGGTAATGACAAAGCAAAAGAAAGATTTAATCTGGGTTTATCCACCAGACAACTGGGTTTCAAATTTCAATAAAACATTTGTTTATGGGTGGTGCAATCCAAGGGCGAAATTGTTTGTACAATCAAAACAAATAAGAATTCCCTCAAATGGAAATTTTGCACAGGTAATTCAATTGCCAAAGAAAAAAAATGTAATTCAACTGGTGCAGATTTTAAATGGAAAAACAAGATTTATTTCTAGAAATGTCATTGCGAGGAGGCTCAAAGAACCGACGAAGCAATCTCATAACGCAAGTAGATTGCTTCGGTCGCTTACGCTCCCTCGCAATGACGTAACAATTATCATCGATCCAGGCCATGGCGGCAAAGAACAAGGCACTCATTCACCAAGAGGTATTCCTGAAAAAATATTTAATTTACAAATTGCAAAATTATTATTTAAAAAATGTAAGAGCATGGCATGGCATGTTCATCTAACACGTACAAAAGACAAATCCGTTTCATTAAAAAACAGGGTTAATTTTGCAAAGAAGAAAAAATGTAATATTTTTATTTCAATTCACCATAATGCACTTTCAGACAATGAAGATCCACTAAAACATAGAGGTGTAGGAATTTATTACACACATGATTTTGTAAGACCTTTTGCTAAGGAGCTTTTAGAGAATATTTCAAAAGAATCTGGCTTTAAAAAACATGGAATATTTAAGAGAGATTTTGCTGTAACCAGGCCTGATTTTTATTATGGGGTTTTAATTGAATGTGGGTTTTTAATTCATCCAGAAGAGGCAGAATGTGTTATAAAGAAAGAGATTCAGAAAAAAATTGTAAGAGGGATTATAAAAGGCATTTTATCTTTTCACACCTGCTAATAACTTTAAAGCAGAATGCACTATTGATTCACTGTCCTTAAGCTGAGTGCTAAGTTGTGAAATTGCTTGATTAATTTCTTGATTTGAATAACCTAATGATTGTAAAACAGATCGTGCTTCATTTAGAACCCCGACCCCTGACCTCTGACCTCCGATATTTTCTCCACTTTCTGAATGTATTATCGGTAAATATTTCCAGTTTTTTATTTTTTCTTTTAGCTCTAAAATAATTCTACTTGCAGTTTTTTCACCAATACCATTTGCTTTTCTTAGAGCTGAAATGTTTTCATTTAAAACTGAATGTGAGATCTCACTTACAGTTAGATTATTTAAAAGGCTAAGAGCAGTTTTTGGTCCTATGCCTGATACACTACATAGCAAGTTAAACAATTCTCTTTCAAGAAGTGTTGGAAAACCAAATAGCGTCATTTGATCTTCTTTGTGAATTAAAGCTGTAAAGACTTTTGTGGCTTGTCCCTTTTCTCCTGCTAAATTGATGCTAGAGAGTGTAGTATATATTTCAAAACCAATTCCGCTTACATCTAAAATTATCTTTTCAGAACCTTGAGGTTCTGTAATTTTTTCTATAATTATTCCTTTTAGGAACTGATACATTTTTTTACTTGGTATAATTAAAAATGCAAGTTATAAATGCTTAATAAAAGAAGTCTAACAGAAGGAATCAATTTATAATCATCACATAAAGGAAGGAACTTCATAAGTAAATGTCAAACCTAGGTGAAGTAACAGACGCAACTTTTGAGGCAGAAGTTCTAAAGTCTCCAATACCAGTTTTAGTAGATTTCTGGGCACCTTGGTGTGGGCCATGTAAGGCAGTTGCACCAGTTGTTGAAGAAATTGCCAAAGATTATTCTGGTAAGTTAAAAGTTTTAAAGCTAAACACAGATGAAAATCCTAAAACAGCTCAGTCTTATAGAATAAGTGGTATTCCAAGCTTGATGGTTTTTAAAAATGGTCAGCCAGTTGAACAAGTAGTTGGCGCAGTACCAAAAACCACCTTATCTTCTGCAGTTGAAAAACATATTTAAATGACTGACCATAAATCTAAGAAAAGTCAATTAATTAAAAATGCTTTAAGAATTTCAGTTAGTATTCTAGCAATTGTATTTTTAATTAAGTTTGGCAAAGTAGATATTCATACTGCAGTTAAGTATCTCCTTAAGGTAAACCCTGTTTATTTTTCTTTAGCTATAAGTTCTTATCTTATTACTGTTATGATTGCTGCTGTTAGATTTTATTTCTCATCTCATGTTTTAGGGTTTCAAAAAAGTTATCTGCAATTATTACAACTTAACTTTGTTGGAGCTTTTTTTAATAATTTTTTACCTACTACCTTTGGTGGCGATGCTTTAAGGGGCTATTATTTAAAAAGAGGTTCACATATACCATTAGCAAAAGCTGCGGCATGTATTGTTTATGAGCGTTATACAGGCATAATTGTTTTGTTTTGGGCAGCATCTATTGCATTTATATTAAGAGATTTAAATATTGTTAATAAATCAACATGGCAAGTACCTAGTCAATTGATTATTTTTTCTCATATTGGTTCACTTGTTACTATCTTTTTAATACCTTTTCTTCCTCAAATCAATAATTTGATCTTTGGAAAAACCAATTGGATTTATAAAAACATCATTGAACCAGTAATTGTTTATTGGAATGATTTAAGATTAACCATTAAAGTCTTTATACTGTCCTTGCTTTTACAATTTTTTGTTGTCTTATGCCATATATTTATTGCAATGTCTCTAAGTATAAAAATACCGCTTAGCTATTACTGTGTTTTTTATCCATTAACAACAATTGCTGGTTTTATGATACCAAGCTTAAACGGTCTAGGCATAAGGGAAGGAACTTACATTTATTTTTTAACTAAGGTTAATATAAAAACTGATCAAGGACTAGCTTTTAGTATTTGTTGGTTAATCATCTTACTGGTGATGAGTGTTGTAGGTGGTTTAGTATATGTCTTTGGAGACTTTAGGAAGCATAAACCGTTGACCTACACATAATTTCACCATTCTCTAATGTAATAACTCTATCTGCATTGTTGATTGTTGATTGTCTGTGAGCAATTATAATTACTGTTCTGTTTTTTACAAGTTCATTAATTGCATCTTGGATATATTTTTCAGATTCACTATCAAGATGACTTGTTGGTTCATCTAAGATTAATATTGGTGCGTTTTTTAAAAATGCTCTTGCAAGGGCAATTCTTTGTCTTTGTCCTCCTGAAAGTTTATTTCCATTTTCACCAACAGGAGTATTAAATCCATCATGCATTTTTTCTACAAATTCAATTACATGGGCTTTTCTTGCAGCTTCAAACATTTCTTTTTCTGTAGAGTTACTTCTACCAAATAATATATTTTCTTTAATTGATGTGTTAAATAATATTTGCTCTTGGGTTACTAAAGAAATTTGAGATCTAAGGAAATGTATGTCTATTGTTTTAATGTCAGTTTTATCAATTTCAATAGTTCCACTTACTGGGTCATAAAACCTAGGGATTAAACTAATCAAGGTGGTTTTTCCAACACCTGATGGTCCTGTTAAAGCAATTCTTTCACCCGGACTAATTTCTAGATTTATATTTTTCAAAATTTCTTTTCCATCGGGATAATTAAAATAAACATTATCAAATTTAATATGTCCGTGTTGTAGGGATTTATTACAATAACCCCCTACAACATTTGATAATAACGGTTCTTGATCCAATGTTTCAAATACCCTTTCACTTGCCCCAAGTGCTTGTTGCAAGGTTGACCACACTCTGCTTATTCTTTTTATTGGTTCATAAAGTAAAATTGTTGTTAAAAAATAAGATGAAAAGTCACCAAGTGTAATCTGAGAATTTGCAACACTTTTCATTCCATACCAAAAAACAAATGCCACACCACATGCTCCTATTAATCCTGTTATTGGAGATATCATGGCTTCAATTGCTATAGTATTTCTAAGTGTTGAAAAAAGTTTTGAGTTTAAAAATTCAAAGTTTGTATCCCTTACTTTTTCAAGATTATATGCTTGAGTTAGTTTTAAATTTTGTAAGCTTTCTTGAACATACCCAGATAAGTCACCAATTTTTTCTTGCCCTTTCCTGCTAAGCTTCCTGAGCCTTTTTGCAAGATTTACAACTGGAACTACAAATAAAGGAATTACAAGAATTGCTACAAGAGTAAGCGACCAGTTTACTGACAAAAGCCAAAGAAAAAGAAAAAGTGCCTTGCTTGAGTCATTAAAAATTGTTGTAATTGTTTCTGCAACCCATGACTGGACAGCTATAAGATCATTTGTAATTCTTGAAACATATGTGCCACTCATTTCCTTCGTAACTTGAAGTAATGAAAGCTTTTGTAAGTGCTCATGTAATTTATTTCTTATATCCCTTACAGTTGCAACCCCAACATACCTAATACAAAATTGATGTAAAAATCTTAAGGCACCATCAATTAAATAAGCAATTACAATTAAAAAAGGAATTAAATGTAATAGTTCATATACATGAATGCTCATACTTGGAGAACCAACAAGAGCTTTTAGTTGTTTTGGTAAAAGGAAAATCCTGCCATATTGATTTGGCATATTTAAACCATCCACTGCAATTTTTACAAGCCAGGGAGGTACAAGCGATATAAATCCGCCAAGTAACATTGCAAAAAATGCTGTAGAAAATAACAGCCAGTATTTTTTCCCGTATGATAATAATCTTGTCAAAGTGCTCATAAGATAACGATTATAAACCTTGTAGAGGCACGGTCACCATGCCTCTAACAAAATATTTTTTTATAAATACCTATCTTACCTGCTTAAAAGGGTTAATATCTAATTATAAAAAATGCAAGAAATTAATATACCTCCTGTACCAAAGTCTGCAAAAGCACAACGAACTAGACAAAAAATATTAGAAGCAGCAAGAGTAGTTTTTGCAGAACGGGGGTTTGCAAAAGCTACTGCAGAAGAAATTTCTACAAGAGCTGGTGTTGGATATGGGACATTTTATTTATATTTTGCAGATAAGAGACAAGCACTGCACACTATTCTTGCTGAAGTGGATGATAAACTGTACCAGCTTGGCCAGGATGAAACTGAAAAGCCAAGGCTTGGTCTAGGAGCTCTTGCACCTATTAAAGCAACAATTAGTAGTTTCTTTGATAGCTTTGAAGCCTATGCTGATGTTTTAAAAATTTGTCATGAACTTTCAGCAACAGATCCGGATTTTAAAAATCGACATGATAAAGTAAGAGCAAGATTGGTAAATAGAATTAAGGAGCATTTAACAAAAGGTTTAGAACTTGGAAATACAAGAAATGTTGATCCTGAAATTGCATCTATTGCAATTGCAGGTCTTATTGAAACAATTGCAATTGAATGGTTTTTTAATAATAAACCATGGGATAGAGAAAAAGTAATTAATACCGTTGCAAAGCTTTATTATAGTGCTGTGGTGAAACAATAAGTCTACATCGCCACTGTATTATATCCACAGTCTACATAAATAATTTCACCAGTAATTGCTCTTGATAAATCACTAAATAAAAACACACAGGTATCTGCTACTTCTTCTGCTGAAACATTCTTTTTTAATGGAGCTACTCCCCTAAAATGTTCAAGCATCTTTGAAAAATCACCAATGCCGCTTGCTGAAAGAGTTTTAATAGGCCCTGGAGAGACTACATTTACACGAATGTTTTTTGAACCAAGATCATATGCTAAGTATCTTGCAGAACTTTCAAGCGCAGCTTTTGCTACACCCATAACATTGTAATTTTTTATAACTCTTTCACTGCCTAAATAACTTAATGTAACAATGCTTCCACCCTTCTCTTCCATGCAAGATTTAAAAGCTTTTGATAGTGCAATTAATGAATAACTACTAACATCTTGTGCAAGATGATATCCATCGCGGGATATGTTTACAAACTCACCACTAAGTTCTTCATGTTTTGCAAATGCAACTGCATGCAAAAAGAAATCAATTTGCCCAAATTGTTTTTTAATAGACTCACTAGCTAAGAATAATTCCTCGTCTTTAGTAACATCAAGATTTACTGAAAAAGGATTATTTATATTTTCTTCCTCAAATAATTTTTCTAAATTTCTTAAAACCCTTTTACCTTGGTAAGTAAAACCAACCTTAGCACCTTCTCTAATACAAGCTCTAGCAACAGCCCAAGCAATGCTCCATTTATTTGCAACTCCTACAATTATTCCTTTTTTCCCTTTAAGCAGATTATTTGATTGCATAGTATGCAATATAATACCAGATTTTGTATGTTAAATTAATATGGTCAATATGTGTGATAGACATGACACTAAAAGTATCCAATCTGGCAAAATCATTTAACGGTAAAGTTGTTGTAAATAATATTTCTTTTGAAATAAAATCTGGCGAGATAGTAGGTCTATTAGGACCAAATGGTGCTGGAAAAACCACTTCTTTTGATATAGTTGTTGGATTAATTAAACCTGAAAGGGGTGAGGTTAAACTTTTTGAAAAAGATATAACTAACTTACCAATTCACCAAAGAGCAGGATTTGGTATTGGGTATTTAACTCAGGAGCCATCAGTATTTCGTAGATTATCAGTGGCAGATAATTTAAAGTTGATTTGGGATGTGTTAGGAGATGAAGAGGACGTAACAGCGAGACGGCGAGACGGCGAATCGGTGAAAGAATCTCTCAGCTCTAATGAAGAAAGATTAGAAGAACTACTAAAAGAATTTAATCTTTCAAATCTTAGAGATCATATTGCCATTAGTTTGAGTGGTGGTGAAAGAAGACGTGTAGAAATTGCAAGAGTTCTTGCTTGTGATCCTAAGTTTGTTCTTTTAGATGAACCATTTACTGGAATTGATCCAATTGCAATTCAAGATATTCAACGTTTAATAGCTGATTTAAAAATTAAAAGAAATATTGGGATCTTGTTAACAGATCACAATCCAAGAGCAACACTCTCTATTTGTGACCGAGCATATATTATTCAGGACGGCAGAATCTTATTATCAGGTTTAACAAAAGACATTGCAAAAGATCCAATTGCTTTGAAATATTATTTGGGTGAGGATTTTAAATTGTGAAAAGATTTTTTAATATACTTGATAAGTATATAATTGGTGAATTTTGGATGCCATTTATCTCTGGCTGTGGAATTATTACAGGAATTTGGTTAAGTGCTGATCAACTTAGACAAGTTTTTAAACTAGTAACTACTTCTAGTGCTCCATTGTCTTTAGCTATAACTATCTTAGGACTACATATGCCAGAAATATTAGTGATTACAATTCCAATTGGGGTTTTATGGGGAACTTTTCTTGTCTTTAGTAGATTAAACAATGACTCTGAAATCATTGCACTTAGAACAAGTGGCATAAGTTTAATAAAAATTTTAAGGCCAGTCATTTTGTTTGGTTTACTGACATCATTTATTTCATTTGGAATAAATGAACTTATAGTCCCAATTTCTGGTCCACTTGCCCGTAAATTAGAAATATATTCTGTTTATAAAAATCCATTTTCAAGCAGTCAAAAGAATTTTACTTACTTAGAAAAAAGCTCAAAGAAAAAACTTAAGCGAATATTCTATGCTGCCTATTATGATGCAGACAAGAACCTTCTACGAAATATAGTTATTTTAGATTTTACAAGAGAAGGCATAGCTCAAATCCACTCTGCTAAACAAGCTAAATGGACACCACAAAAAGGTGGGTGGGAGCTTTACAAAGGAACAAGTCACATTATTTCAAAAAATGAATTTCTAAGTAGGGTTTCTAGCTTTGATGTTTTGTTTATTCCAAGCACTTCAACGCCAGCAAAATTAATTAGAGAATTAAGTAAACCTGGTGAGATGAACTTTCTAAAATTGCACAGCTTTTTGGAGTTGCAGAGAGATTCTACTGTTCATACTGATGATTTTAATGAAGCAGAAGTAATTCTTCATCGTAAGTTTGCACAGCCCTTAGCATGCTTGCTAATAGCTTTAATTGGTGCACCACTTGGAATATTGCCAAGGAGATCAAATTCAAGCTGGAATTACATTATTCTAGCCATAATTATTTTCCAATTTTATGTGACCCAGTCTGTGTGTCAATCTATGGCAGAAGCTGGTAGGCTTATACCTTTTGTAGCAGCATGGTTTCCAAATATTGTTTTGTTTTTAATTGCAATTTTTATAATTAGGCAAAAGGCAAGGTTAGCGTAATGGTACAAGAAAATCATTGGCCGCGGGAAGGCAGTCAAATTGCTGTTTGTATGAGCGGTGGTGTAGACAGTAGTATTAGTGCATACATACTGCATAAGAAAGGTTACAAGGTTATTGGTTTAACAGGATGGCTTATAAAAGGTACAAATCGTTGTTGTGATAGTGGGATGATAGATGCAACAAAAGTTTGTGAACAAATTGGTATTAAGCATGTTTCAAAAGATTTAAGAATGCTCTTTAAACAAGAAATTGTAGATCCCTTTATTAACTCGTATCAAGCTGGTTCCACTCCGATACCTTGTATTACTTGCAATACAACTATTAAGTGGGGATCCCTTATGCATTATGCATTTAGTGAATTAAGCTGTACACACATTGCAACTGGACATTATGCAAAACTTATAAGCAAAAATGATGTTTATAAAATCATCCGCCCAAAAGACTTAAAAAAAGATCAAACATTTATGCTTTGGGGATTAACACAAGAGATGCTTTCTAAAACAGTTTTTCCATTGGCAGATATTACCAAGGCAGAGGTAAGAGCTGTAGGAGCTTGCTGCAGCAAGCTCCTACATGTTGCAGATAAAGAGGAAAGTCAAGATATTTGTTTTGTTTCAAAAAAAGAAAGCACACAAAAATTTCTTGAGAAATTTTTACAACCTAAAGAAGGATTTATTATTGAAAATAAAACAGGAAAAATTTTAGGTACTCATCAAGGAACACACAATTACACAATTGGGCAGAGAAAGGGCATGGGAATAGCACATAGTGAGCCTTTATATGTTGTCGATCTTGACATAGAAAATAATATTGTTTTTGCAGGGACAAAAGATGAATTAGAAAAACAAGAATTAATTGCAAGAGATGTGAATTGGATTTTGCCCGTAGAGACGCGATTAATCGCGTCTCTACGGGCAAAAATCCGCTATAATTCCAAAACCTCACCAGCAAAGGTTTCTATATTGGATAACAATCAAGTGAAGGTTGTATTCAATGAACCACAATCAGCAATTACACCTGGACAAGCATGTGTTTTTTATGATGAGAATGATCAAACCCTTCTCGGTGGTGGATGGATTGTTTAGTTTATCGTAGTGTTTTAATTTGACCATTTATAATCTCTATAACTGTTGATGGTTTGTAAGACATTTCACCTTTTTTTGCTTTTACAAACAATTTAACCTTTTGTACAATATCATTTACATTTCTTTTCCCTGAAATATTAGCACTGGTACTTGCAAGAACCTGTAATGGACATTGTTTTAATAGACCTAACAGAAATTTATTGTTAGGCACTCTGATTCCAATTGTTTTAAATCCTTTGTTTAAAAATTTTGGTACAAGTTTTGATGCAGGTAGAACAATTGTTAGAGGGCCAGGCCAATATAATTTTCGATTTAATTTTACAAATTTTTTTAATGCTTGCCAGTTATATCCAAGCAAAATCAATGGTTTTCTTCTACTTCTTTTTTTTAATTTGTAGATTTTTTCTATCGCAGATTTTGAATCATATCTGCAAACCAAGCCATATACTGTATCCGTTGGAACTATTACCAGTTCGTTAGATAAAATTAAGTTCAATATTTTTTTAAGCACGATTTCTATTATAATGTAGAGAATGATTACACTAATTCAACGTGTAAAAAATGTCAAAGTAAAAGAAAATGGACAAACTCTTGGTGAAATAAATCAAGGACTTCTTTTATACATTGGGTTTGAAGATGGTGACAATCTTACAAAAATTCAATGGACTTTAAATAAGATTATTAATCTTAGAATATTTTCAGATAAAGAAGACAAAATGAATCTATCGCTTTTAGATACTAGTGGAGCATTAATGGTTATTCCAAACTTTACTTTGCCAGCTGATTTAAATGAATCAGGCAGGAGGCCATCATTTACAAAGTCAGCAAGGCCAGAACTTGCAGATAGTTTGTATACCCAGTTTATTGATGAATGTAAAAAACAAAATATAAAAACTGCATCTGGTAAGTTTGGTGCAATGATGGATATTGAATCTGTGGCAGATGGGCCAGTTAATTTTGTGCTAATAAAGAGATAAGGTTAAGGTAACCTACGCAAGATAATTTGTAAGAAATGACGAATAAGGAGGGACAGATCTATATATCTGCCCTAATTAAGAAGGAATTTGACTAAAAAGCTATATTGATTTTCTGTTAGGTTGCAAGTAGAATTAGAACAACAATTTTTGAAATTAATATGAACATCTCAAAAAATTATTTTGCATTGTTTGTCTTAGGAACTGACAGTACTGGAATAGTTGCTGATATTACAAAGGCCCTGTTTGAACTAGGAGCAAATATAAACGACTCATCGCATACAATCATTGGAAACCAGTTTGCAATGTTACTTTTAATATCAACAACAACAAACTGTACAATAGAAAAAATTCAAAGTGTCTTTAAGGATGTAGCAGAAGCAAGAAACCTAACAATTCATGTACACCAGTTAAGAGATGAAGACATATACAGAAAATCATATGAGATGGGCCAGTTATGTGTAATTCATCTCTATGGAGCAGATAAACCAGGAATTATTTATCAAGTCACAAACTTGCTTGCTAAAAATAATGTGAATATTACAGATTTAAGCACAAGAAGATTTGGTACTGAATCAAATCCAATTTACATAATGTACTTAGAAGCTGAAGTACCTAATGCAGTTGATACAAGAAAACTTGGTGATGAATTAAATAAAATTGCAGCTGCTTTAAATGTAGAAATTAAATACGAATTAGAAGAAGTTGCCAGCTTGTAAGTTGCAGATAAATTGTTATGGTAGCTGCAGGGACAGGATTTATCCTGCCCTTCTAACGTCGATAACAATAAAGAATATGCCAATTTTACAAGTCCACAAATATCCTGATCCAATCTTAAAACAAGTTTCAAAAGAAGTAATATCTTTTGATTCTTCTTTAGAAGCATTTATAAAAAATGGTATTGAGACTTTGCAAAACTACAAATTTTGTGTAGGTCTTTCAGCACCACAAGTAGGAAATTTACAAAGAATAACTTTTGTTGATATTTCAAGAGCAAGAAAACCACATCCAAATAATGGTTTACTAATTTTAATCAATCCTCGAATTCTTGCATCATCAGATTTCAAAATAGTTCGTGAAGGATGTTTAAGCATCCCAGATTTCACTGCAAATGTAAAAAGAGCTATGAAAATTGTTGTAGCTTATCAGGATATAAAAGGTAAAACCAGAACACTATCTACAAAGAACTTCGAAGCACATGCAATCCAACATGAAATAGATCATTTAAATGGAATACTTTTCTTAGATAAGATTGCAAATCCTGCTAGTGATTTGTTTAGAAGGGTAAGATATTGATAAGTTATAATTACGTCCATGAAACGTGTCTACTTAGAGACCTTTGGGTGCCAGATGAATAAAGCAGATAGTGAACATATGATTGGGCTGCTTGATGAAATTAATTACAAACTTACAGAGGATATTGATAGCGCAGATCTTGTTCTTTTTAATACATGTACTGTTCGTGAAGCAGCAAATAAAAAATTATATGGACACCTTGGAATTGTTGCAGGTAAAAAAAAGCACAAACCAAATTTGTTAGTTGGAATTGGTGGTTGTGTTGCTCAAGATAAAAAAGAATGGCTACAGTCTAAATTCCCTTTTGTAGATATTGTCTTTGGCACTAACAATATTCATGAGCTCCCAGAGCTTATTAAACAAGCAGAGTGTGGTGAAAGGATCTGTAAAATAAAAGAAGAACTTCCTTATGAGCTTCCTGAACTTCCAGTAATTAGACAAACAAAAGTTACTGCATGGATAAATGTAATTCTTGGATGTAATTTTAACTGTACTTACTGCACAGTTCCGCGCGTAAGAGGAAGAGAAAAGAGCAGAAGGCCAGAAGATATTTTAAAAGAGATCAAGAAACTAGCTGAGGAAGGTTTTAAAGAAGTTACATTACTTGGACAAAATGTTACAGCATATGGATATGATCTCTCGTTAAATTATTCAAAAGAAAAAGCAACATTTGGTTATATTCCAGTTAATTCAGAGTACTCACTTGAAAAGTTAATGAGGTTTGTTCACAATGTAAAAGGTATTGAAAGAATTAGATTTTTAACTGGGCATCCTTTTTATGTAACTAGTGAATTAATTGATGCTGTTGCTGAACTTTCAAAGGCTTGTGAATATTTTCACATTCCAATGCAATCTGGTGATAATAATGTCTTAAAGCATATGGCAAGAGCTTATTCAGTAGATAAATATAAAAAAATGGTAGAAAAAATTAAATCAAAAATTCCAGATGCAGCTATTACAAGTGATTTTATAGTAGGTTTCCCCGGAGAAACATATGAACAATTTTTAAATACAGTTAAAATAATTCAAGAGCTAGAATTTGATGCATGTAATACAGCAGCATATTCCCCAAGACCAAATACTCCAAGTGCAACCTGGAATGATCAGATTTCAGAAGAAGAAAAAAATGAAAGGCTTAAGTATTTAAATCAAGTAATTAATGATGTATTAGAAAAGAAAAATAAAAAGTATTTAAATACTGTTCAAGAGATATTAGTGGAAGGTAAAAGCGAAAAAAACAAAAATCGCTTGACAGGCAGAACAAGAAGAAATAAGATTGTTAATTTCGATGGTGATACAAACCTTGTTGGGAAATTAATAACTGTAAAAATTACAAAAGCAAATCCATGGGCACTATTGGGGGAATTAGAAAATTAGAAACCGAGACATCACCATTGATTGAAAATGGTGAAAAATATCTTGCAGAATATTTTAAATCTGTTGAAGATGTTGAGGAAAAAAATTCCAAAAAAGTATTAAGTGCGTTAATTGAGAACAAATTAGGTGAGGAGCATTTTAGCTGGGTAACTGGATACGGACATGATGATTTAGGAAGACAAAAGTTAGATCAAATTTTTGCCCGGATATTTAGTACAGAAAGTGCTATTGTAAGACCACATTTTGTTTCAGGAACACATGCTATTTCATGTTGTTTTTTTGGCTGCCTAAGACCTGGTGATGAACTTGTTTCTGTTAGTGGAGAACCATATGATACGTTGCATGAGGTCATTGGCATTAAAAATAAAAATGGTTCCTTGAGAGATCATGGTGTGATCTACAAAGAAATCCCATTAAAAAATAATTTTGATGTTGATACAAATGCAATACCTCAATATGTTTCAAAAAAAACAAAAATGGTTTTTATTCAAAGATCAAAAGGTTACCACTACAGAAAATCACTTACTATTTCTGATATAAAAAAAATAATCTCAGTTGTAAAAGAGATAAATAAAAATATTATTTGTTTTGTTGATAATTGTTTTGGTGAGTTTACTGAAGAACTCGAACCTACTGATGTTGGTGCTGACTTAATTTGTGGTTCACTTATAAAAAATATTGGAGGAGGAATTGTTCCAGGCGGTGGTTATATTGCAGGAAGAAAAGATCTTGTTCATTTAGCAGCATCAAGACTTACTGCACCTGGTATTGCTGAAGCTGGCGGTAGTATGTTTGATTTAACTAGAACAATCTTTCAAGGATTGTTTTTTGCTCCTCATGTTGTATGTCAGGTTTTAAAAGGCATTTCTTTAGTAAGTTATGTTTTTCAGGAAAAAGGATATGAGGTAAATCCATCTCCAGCTGACTTAAAAACTGATGTTGTAGTTGCAATAAAACTAAAAGAGAAATTGCTTCTAGAAAAGATTTGTAAATTTGTTCAGTCTCATAGTCCAGTAAATAGTTACTTGACTCCAGTACCTTGTAAATTACCAGGGTATGAAGATGAGATAATAATGGCTGGTGGTACTTTTATTGAAGGCTCAACAATTGAACTTTCTTGTGATGGACCTTTACGTGAACCTTATATTTTATATTGGCAGGGAGGACTTAATTACTTTCATACAAGATATGTAATCTCATCTCTTCTTTCCTCTTTCTTCTAATTGTTTTTCATATGCAGTCTCTAAATCTGTTAAATGTCCTTTAATTCTGTTTATCTTTGCTTCTGTAGTTGGTTCTATGTTTCCATAGCTTGGTGTTAAATCTATTACTTGGTGCCTTAGTCCAAAACTATAAATTCTTGGTTCCAGTATGTGTTCAAAGTAATATTCGGAAACTAAATATGCAAGCTGTGAAACATCTTCAATTCCACTTGTTAAAACTGTACTTGGTGCTAAATCATGCTCATCAGTTATTGCGCCAATTGCAGATATGTCTAGTTCTTCTGCAGCTTTAATAACACCAACACCGCTTATATCTGCAAGATGAGTTATAACATCTACACCAGTATTAATTTGTGCAATGCCTGCTTCTCTGCCTTTTGTAATATCGTTATAAGTGTTTATGTAAGAAACAACTAAGTCAGCTTTTGGGTTAACAGATTTTAGTCCTTTTCTCATACCAATTATTGTTCTTTCAATTGATGGAAGCTTTTTCCCCACAACAATTCCAACTTTGTTCGTTGAAGTATTTAACCCTGCTGCAACTCCGATTAAATATCCATATTGTTCATCCTTAAAATTAAATGAGCACAAATTAGGTTCTTTACCTACCTCTCCACCAATGACACAAAAAAATGTTTTAGGAAACAGGCGGGCAGCTTTTTTTAAAACAAGTTCATATTCATATCCATTAGCAATTACAAGATTAAATTTTCTTTTTGCTAAGCCATGAAATACTTCTTGTGCTTCATCTAAGTTAACTTTGTCTACAACAGCTATCATAGACATGTAATTAGCTTGAAATCTTTTTAACCCACTATAGGCTTGTTCATTCCAAGATGAGTCATTAACTGGCCCTGATAATACAAGTGCTACCTTAATAGGGCCCTTCTTAAAGAACTGGTATTTGTTTTTCTTTATAGAACAAGAAGTAAAAGAAATGATCAATAATAAAAGAAAAAAGAAATTTAAAAATTTCTTTGAGTACATATTAATTAGTTTAAAAATTGATTAACTTACTTTAGGCAACTTATACCCTATTCCTCTGACGGTTTGGATTAAAGTTGGTTCATCTGGGTTATCTTCTAATTTACTTCTTAGTCTACTGACATGTGTTCTTACAATATAAACATCAGACTGGGTTCTAACTGGAAATCCCCAAGCTTCTTCTAACAATTGTTCGTGGGTCATTGGTTCTCCAGAATATTTAACAAGTGTTTCAAGCAAAGCAAATTCTTTTTCAGTTAAATGAACTCTTTGTCCTTTTCTAAAAACCTGCCTTTTAGCTACATCAATTTTTATATCTTCAATTAAAATTATCTGTCCTGCGTTTGAATTTTGGTTTTGAATTTGTTCTTCTTGTGGGTGAACCCTGCCAATACGATCTAAAAGTCCTTTTATTCTTATTTCAAGTTCAAGAGGACTAAACGGTTTTTTAACAAAGTCATCAGCTCCTAATTCAAGCCCTTTAATAATGCTAGGTTCATCAGTTGCTGCTGAGAGAATAATTAATGGCACATATGATTTTTTTCTAATTTGTTCAGTTAATTCAAACCCTCCCATTTCAGGCAACATTAAATCTACTATTACTAAATCAGGTAACAATTGATTAAACAAATCTAAAGCTTCAACACCATTTGTTGCAGTTATGATTTGATAACCTTTTTGTTGAAGCCTGAAAGCAACTATTCTTCTAATTGCAGCTTCATCATCTACAATTAAAATTTTCCATGGTGATTCTTGAGAAGGATTTAAAGCCATGTCTGGAATTGGTGCTTCTACTGCCATAATTTCTCCTTCGTCTTATCTTTAATATGCTTTTGCAAAAATCACCTTTAATTTTGCTTTTTGATTACATACGATACAATAACCTTCTTTTTCCATACAGTCAACTGGCAATTTAAATGGAATGCATCTTATAGTTGCTTTTGTTTTTTGTTTTAAGTCTTCCTCACATTGTGTCTTTTCACACCAAAATGAAATTAAAAACCCTCCTTTATTTATTTTTTCAAGGAATTCTTTTTCATCTTTTGCTATAAAAGTGTTTTTTCTTTGGAATTCTAATGTTTGTCTAAACAGATTCTCTTGAATCTCAGTTGACAACCTCAATAAATACTGTATTAGATTTTGCTGTGGTACATTTTTAAATTTTTCATTTGTATCTCTTCTTACTATTTCAATGGCATTATTTGTAATATCCTTTGGGCCTAAATTAATGCGAATTGGAACTCCTTTGACTTCCCAGTAATTAAACTTCCAGCCAGGACTGTATTGATCTCTCTCATCAATTTTTATCCTGAAAGCTGTTTTTAATTCTTTTTCTAGTTCTTTACATTTCTTAAAAACCAAATCTTTTTCAGACTGATCCTTATAAATTGGGACAATAATTATTTGAATAGGGGCAATTTTAGGAGGAAGTTTTAGTCCTTTTTCATCATGGTGGGTCATTATTATCGCACCAATTAAGCGGGTTGAAACCCCCCAGCTTGTTTGGTGGACATATTGAAGCTCTCCATTTTGATCCTGAAATTTTGTATCAAATGCTTTTGCAAAATTTTGTCCTAAATAATGCGAAGTCCCCATTTGTAGTGCTTTTCCATCTTTCATTAAGCCTTCAATACAATATGTAGTCACAGCACCTGCAAATCTTTGACTTTCTGTTTTAATTCCTTCAATTACTGGAACAGCTAAATATTCTTCACTTAAAGTTTTGTAAACATCTAACATTTTTCTAGCTTCAGCTTCAGCATCTTCATAAGTAGCATGTGCAGTATGCCCTTCTTGCCAAAGAAATTCAGTAGTTCTTAAAAAAAGTCTTGTTCTCATTTCCCAGCGTACTATGTTTGCCCATTGATTTATTAGTAGTGGTAGATCTCTATATGACTGAATCCATTTACTAAACATATAATTAATAATTGTTTCAGAAGTTGGTCTTATGACTAGTTTTTCTTCAAGTTCTTTACCTCCTCCATAAGTAACAACAGCACATTCAGGAGCAAAGCCTTTTACATGCTCAGCTTCTTTTTTTAAAAAACTTTCTGGAATAAAAAGCGGGAAGTATGCATTTTCATGTCCAGTTTCTTTAATCATTTTGTCAAGAGCAGCTTGAACTTGCTCCCAGATTGCATAACCATATGGTCTTATAACCATGCAGCCTTTTATAGGAGAATAATCTGCTAGTTCTGCTTTAAGTGCTAACTCTGAAAGTAAACTTTCACCTTGATCAGAATTATCTATTTTAGACATCAGATCTATCTTAACAAAGATTTATAAAGTGAAGTTGGATTTTGTGGATTTAGTCTAAGTCCAAGCCCGTATAAAGTAGGAAGATTTTCTTCAAGACGTTTAATATCATCAACTCCAATTGGATAATCTTCTCTTATTGCTATTTCATTAGCAAAAGGAGTTTTTAAATTGTTTGAATCTCCTTCAAAAAATTCTTTTTCTAATTTTGCGTTATCTTCAAATTCATAACAATCTATATTACTTGCAAGTGCTTTTGCAAGTAAAGTTTTAGGATTTTTCATGCACCAAATCTTTTCTTGCTTAGTTACTTTACCCCAGCTCTTGTTTTGTCCGAGTCCATAAGCAAGATGAGAGTTTGGATTTTCAAATGCAAATTGTTTGTCTTTATATGTAACTTCATATGCTCTTCTCATTGCTAGTTGATATGCAATGTAATCTTTCGATTTTACTTTTATTAGTTCTCTAAATTTTTCACTTGCTGTGTAATTTTCATTTTCAAATAATCCAAGTGTAAAATTACTGTTTGGTTTTGACAGAGCATATTTTTCTATAGCTTCTGTAATTTGTTCTTTCTTAAGAAGTTTTGCTACATAGTATGCAAACCTGCTATCTAAGGAGGTTGCAGCTTTAATATCTTCTTCTTCCATCTCTCCATAGTCAGGATTTTGAATTAAACCAGCTGCAAATCTAGTGTGGTTATAAGCATCTCTGGCTAATCTCTTGTAAGTTTTTGGGACTTCATAGCTTACTGTATTGTCTTTTACATTGGTAGCTTCTTCTGAAAAGTTAATGTTTTGTACTACTGCTTCAGCAAAAGCAGTATCAACCAAATAACTTGTTACAGCTTCTTTTATTGTCATAGATTCAGTTTTTGTTCCTAGTTTTGTTTCAAACTTCTTTGTGTTAACTTGATCATAACTAAGTCTTAGCCCTACTTCATATGCATAGTTTGTATTTGCATTGGCTTGGTTCTTTATAATCCATTTCAGATCATCTTCATCAACCAAGGATTGCAGGTTTTGAGCAACCCCTATTGCAAAAGCACTATTTGCATGATCAAGGCTTTGTCTTATAAACTCTTTGTGTTGTGCAAGAATTTTACAATTTTCATCCCTTGTAATTCTGTATGCATACTTACTACGGAAGAGTTTCATTGCTATGTCTTTTTCAGAATCAGTAATTGTGTAAGATTTCTCTCCAAAGTAATAAGGAGTTTGTGTTAATCCGCTTGCAAGAGAACTATTAGGGTTACATAGTGAATACATTTTCTCCCAATTTGTAATTGGATATTTTTTATTTCTTAAAGCTGCATGACTAGCCCAACCTGTAGGGTTATTTCTTATGGTCTTTATCAAGCCCTCATCAAACTCACATGCTGAATTTTGTGGAAACCCTGCTGAAAGGTAGCCATCATTAGGATGACATATGATAAAATCTTGAAACTTCTTTAAGTCTTCTCTTGACAGTTGCTTGCCAAGTGTTGGATTTTGTGTAAGCCAGAATATAAACCAATGAGCTTTGCCACTAAGCGCAATTTTTATGTCGCTATCTTCCATTATCCAAGTAGGATGCATTGCTATTATTGTTGCCCTTGTATTATTGTATTTATTAGGTGTTGAACTAGTTACTGTTTCTCGCAGTTCTTTTTGTAACTCTGGTGTAACTTTATTTTTTTTGTTCTGGAATACTCCGAAAGCAAGTTTTGTGCTTGTCTTTTCATGAGCTTCTTTAAGCAGCATTTTAAAATCCTCATCGCTTACATTTGGGTTTTTACCAACTCCATACGCATACCAAGTCTCTTGACCAGAAAGTGCGATTTTTATATCTTCAACAGTTGGAATGTAAGCTTGAGATTGTAAGAACTCCATTGCAAAATAAGTATCAGGATTTTCTCTAGCAAGTTTTATAAAGCGTGGATCAATTAGCGGATTTGATTTGAGTCTTTCTTGTGGTTTACTTGGCTCTGCTGCTTGTAATTTACAAGAAAAGATTGAACCTGCAGCAAGAACAGCTCCTGGTGTAGATTTTAAAAATGCTCTTCTATCAACAGGCTCTTCTGGCCAGTATCTATCTATTGAATTATTATCTGGCCTGTTGATAAAACATTGCCTGACAAAAGGTAGAACTTTACTTACTAAACTCATGTTTAAATTAAGCTAATTCTATAACAACCTAAAGTGCTTTTTCCATAATGATGTTATGAAAGAAACTATTCTTTATTTCTCTGCTGTGTATTCATTGTAGCTACCGATGAGCTTGCTGCAACTTGACTGGCTACTTCTTTAAAAACTTTTGAGATTGGATGATTTGGATTAACTCCTGTAATTGGTCTTCCGCTATCTCCACCAATTCTAACTTCAAGTTCAATTGGTATTCTGCCTAAGAAAGGAACATTAAGATTTTTTGCAGCTTGTTCTCCTCCACCATAGCTAAATATTTCTGTTTTTTCATTACATTTTGGGCAAATAAAATAACTCATATTTTCAATTACACCAAGAATAGGTACTTTTAATTGTTTAAACATGTTTACAGATTTTCTACTATCAAGTAATGCAACATCTTGAGGTGTAGTAACTATTACTCCTCCTGCAAGTGGAACTGCCTGGCAAGTAGTAAGCTGGGCATCTCCAGTTCCTGGAGGTAAATCTATAATTAAATAATCAAGTTCTCCCCAAATTACATCCCTTAAAAATTGTTTAATTACTCCATCAAGCATTGGTCCTCTCCAAATTACAGGCTGCTCAGCAGGTACAAGTACTCCCATTGAAATGTATTTAATACCATGGTTTTCTTTTGGAATTATTTTTGCGTTTTCTACTTTTGGTGGTTCTGAATCCCCCATCATTAAAGGTACATTTGGGCCTGTAATGTCAGCATCAAGTAAACCAACTCTTGCATCCATCTTACAAAGTGCAATTGCAATGTTAACTGAAACAGTAGTTTTGCCTACTCCGCCTTTACCAGAGCTAATTGCAATAATTTGGTTTATTCCTTGTAAGGGCTCTTTGCTAACAATCCCATGCTTGCGGACTTCACTTGTTATATTAATTTTTATATTTTCTACTTTAAACCCAATTTTGGTAAGAACTTTCTTACAATCATCTTCAATAACATTTTTTAATGGGCAAGCAGGAGTAGTAAGAACAACAGTAAAAGAAATTTTATCTCCGCCTAGCTTTATATCTCTCAACATGTTAAGAGCAACAAGATCTCTATTTAGCTCAGGATCTTTTACTTTTGATAAAGCTTCTTTTACTTGCTCAATATTCATTTACAACAATCTCTGCAATTTTAACTGCGTTTAATGCTGCTCCTAGTCTTAAATTATCTGCTACAATCCAAAAGTTGTATGTGTTTGGATTTGATTTATCTTCTCTTATGCGTCCTACATAAACAGGATCTGTCCCTGCAATGTCAATTGCCATAGGGTATTTTAAATTTTGTGGATCATCTATAACTTTAAGATCAAGCATTCCATGGAACGCTCTTACAATTTCATCTCTTGAAACTAGTTTTTCTAACTCTACATTTACACTTTCACTATGGCCAATATAAACAGGGACACGTGCTGCTGTGCATGTAATTCTTAAATCTGGTAAACCTAATATTTTTCTTGACTCATTAATAACTTTTGTTTCTTCTTTTGTATAACCATCTTCTCCAAAAACATCTATGTGAGGAATGACGTTAAAGGCAAATCTCCTGTTGGCAGGTGTTGTAGGGGCGTACCGTGGTACGCCCCTACAAAGACATTCTTTTGTTTGTTCTGTTAATTCGTCCATTGCAGCTTTACCAGCACCAGAGACACTTTGATATGTGCTAACAATTACTCTTTTTAACTCTGCAAGATCATGAAGAGCTTTTAAAGGAGGCATAAGTTGTGCAGTTGTACAATTTGGATTTGCAATTATTCCTTTGTGTTTTTTCAGATCTTCATTGTTTACACCAACAACAACAAGCGGAACATCTTTTTCCATTCTGTATGCTGAACTATTGTCTATTACAACTGCTCCAGATTTTACTGCATATGGCACCAGCTCTTTACTAACCACTGCACCACTAGATGCTAAAACTAAATCAATACCTTCAAAGCTACTCTTAGTAGCAAGTTCAACAGGATATTCTTTCCCTTTAAATTTTATTTTTTTATCAACTGACTTTTCAGATGCAAGCAATCTCAAACTCTTAAAAGGAAAATCTCTTTGTTCAAGCACCTCAAGGAAGTTACGGCCAACATTGCCAGTAGCACCGAGGATTGCAAGATTGATCTTTGCATTTGTCATATCGTCATATTATCAAATCCTAAAGGGTGTTGACGTTTCTCCTTTATATCTATATATTTAAATATATGCAAACCCCTTTTGGTCAAATCCTTACTGCAATGGTTACACCCTTTTGCAGAGATGAAATTACCTCATCCCTACACATTGATTATGAATCGACCGAAAAATTAATTGGCCATTTAATTAAAAATGGTACAGATGCAATTGTTGTTGCTGGTACTACTGGTGAAAGTCCAACACTTAGTCATGAAGAGAAAAGAGAGCTTTGTAAATTTGTCCAAAAGGTTGTAGGTAGTAAAGTAAAAATTATTTTAGGTACAGGATCAAATTCAACTCACATAGCAGTTGAATCTACAAGAGAAGCAGAAAAATTAGGTGTAGATGGAGTACTTTCAGTTGTTCCTTATTATAATAAGCCACATCAGGAAGGACTCCTAGAACACTTTGGGCAAATTGCTAAATGTACAAATCTTCCAATTATTTTATATAACATTCCTGGCCGTACAGGAATAAACATAGAACCACAAACAGTTAGTGAACTTGTAAAAAGACACAAAAATATAATTGGATATAAAGATGCAACAGGAAGTTTAGAAAATACAAGCCAGGTAATACAGTTAACCCCAAAGGACTTCCTTATATATAGTGGAGATGATGGCTTGACATTGCCCATGTTATCTATAGGAGCAGTAGGAGTTATAAGTGTAGCAAGTCATATTGTTGGCAATGAGATTAAAGATATGATAAATTCTTACTTTGCGGGTAAAATAGAATCAGCAAAAGAAATTCACAATAAATTATTTCCATTATTTAAAGCATTATTTAAGGCATCAAATCCTACATGTATAAAAGCAGCACTTGAGATTTTAGGAATTTGCAAAGCAGATTTAAGACCACCGCTTGTAAAATTAAACGAAAAACAATTAAATGAACTTAGAGAAGTAGTAAATAAAATATGTATCAAAGAACAAGTGAAAATGTAACGTAAGGGTAGACCCATGTGTCTACCCAGATACAAAAAGGTTTACAGGTATAGAAATGTAGGGGGTTGTTTCAACAAACCCCAAATAGGAAATATGATAATTGAAAAATCAAACAATCCAGAAAAACGTGTCCGTAAGGTAGTTAAACGTGGTGATGATACTGTTGTTGTAACAAAAGGGGCAAACAATGATCATGTCTCTCTTATACCAAGTGCCAAGGTAAAAATTATTCCTCTTGGTGGAATGTGTGAGATTGGAAAGAATACATGGGTTATTGAATATGAAAGTGAGATTGTACTTATTGATGGAGGGCTTGCATTTCCTACTGATCAAATGCCAGGAGTTGAAATTGTTTTACCTGATATAAGTTATTTAGTTCAAAATAAAAACAAAATAAAAGGCTTAGTCATTACTCATGGGCATGAAGATCACATTGGTGGAATTATACCAATGTTAAAACAGTTTGATATTCCAGTTATATATGGCCCTTCACTTGCAATTGGACTTTTAGAAGAGAAACTTCGAGAAGCACAGCTATTGGATAAAACGACTTTAAATAAAGGTAGACCAAGACAAACTTTTAAAATTGGTTCACTTGCTTTTACTTATGTCAGAAATACTCATTCAATTGCAGATAGTTTTTGTTTAATCATTCATACACCTGTTGGGAAAATAGTTCACTCTGGAGATTTTAAGTTTGATTATACTCCTGTAGATGGTGAGTTTTTTGATGTTTACTCACTTGCTAAAGTAGCTGAAGACGGGGCTTTGCTTTTAATAAGTGATAGTACAAATGTTGAGCGTGAAGGTTATACACCATCTGAACGTTCTGTTTATACAAGGCTTGAAGAAGAATTTAATAAAGCACCTGGCAGGATTATTGTTACTACATTTGCATCTCAAGTTCATAGAATAAGACAAATCTTTGATATTTGCGTAAAGGCAGAAAAAAGAATTGCAATTATTGGTAGATCAATGATTCTTTTAGCTGCAGTTTCAAAAGAACTTGGTCATATGAAAATTCCAGATGGTCTTTTAATTAATCTAGATGATGTAAACAAATTACCTGATGAAAAAGTTGTCATTTTAACTACTGGCTCACAAGGTGAACCTTTATCTGCACTTACAAGAATGGCTTTTGATGAACATAAACAAATTGCAATTCAACCAAAGGATACAATTATCATTTCAGCTACTCCAATTCCTGGGAATGAAAGAGCAGTAGCAAACGTTGTAAATGCACTTAGCGCAAAAGGTGCAAGAGTTATTTATGGAAGAGATGCTGGAATTCATGTCTCAGGACATGCATGTAGAGAAGAACAAAAATTACTTTTAAATATTGTCAGACCAAAATATTTTTTACCAGCTCATGGTGAATATAGAATGCTTGTTATGCACAGTAATTTAGGTGTGGAGTGTGGAGTTGATCCTAAAAATGTTTTCATTATGGAAAATGGAGACATATTAGAACTTACAACAAACTCAGCAAAACTAAATGGTCAGGTTCCATCTGGAATAATTATGGTAGATAGCACAAGAATTGGAGATGTAGATAAGAATGTATTAGAACAAAGGCATAAACTAGCTTCTGAAGGACTTTTAAGTATTATGCTAACTATTGGAAATGGAAAGGTTTTAGCTGGTCCATTGGTAGAAGCAAAAGGATTAGTACTGACTCAAGAAGATACTACTTGTGGGAAATTTGTTGCAGATGCAACGAAAACAGTTCTTAGTACAATTAACGAAGCTTTAAGTAACAATGGAAAAGATATTGAAAGTTTAAAAGAAAAAGTTAGAAGTGAATTAATAAAATTAATTCATAAAGAACTTAAACGAGAACCATTACTACAAGTAGTAATATTGGAATCTAAATAAGTTTAATTTCCTATCTCTTATATTTTCCAACTAATTGTGCTTTAGCTAGGATATGTTCTTTCATAGCTTTCAGCAATTTACTTTTAGTAGGACTGCTTTCAAAATTTAAAAGAGTATCAAGTGCATATAACTTAAAAAAGTATCTATGTGTACCACCTGGAGGACATGGCCCGCCATAGCCAATGGCACGAAAATCATTTACTCCTTGTCTTGTTCCATCCGAAAGCGTTTCATCATTAGAGATATTTTCTTGCAGTTCATTTGTATTTGGTGGAATATTATAAATTACCCAATGAACCCAATCACCGCTTGGTGCATCTGGATCGCAAGAAATAATGGCTAAACTCTTTGTACCATCTGGAACACCAGTCCAGGAAAGTGGTGGAGAAATATCTTCGCCATCACAGGTGTACTGTACTGGAATCATTCCCATATTTTGAAATGCAGAACTTTTAATTTCCATTTTTTTAACTCCTGATTTTGCAAAAACAAACTGAGTAGAGTTGCTTGTTAAAATAACAAGAAAGAAGAAAACAAAAATAATAAAACTTCGCATCTTTAAGTGTCTTCACAAGCATCTGGGATTTCATTTGCATCAGTATCAACATGAAACAAATCTCTTGCTCTAGTATATAAACCATAAATTTCACTAAAAAGATTTCCAAGTTGGTCAGGTTGAATACAGTCAGGTTTAATGCTATTTATTGCAATATCATCTTCTTCTCCTAAAAATGGCGGGAGTATTGGTGGTCCACAACTTATTCCAATACCTAAATCTGAAACAAGTTTATATAATGCATTCATTCCCATTTGAAGCTGCCCTAAACATTTTTGTGGAGAAGTAAGGTTTACTGCTCTAACTATTTGCCTGGTAATTATTTTTAATCTTCTTGCAGCCATGCGATCTTTTCTTATCTTGCTTTTTCTAAACTGGTCACAGACACCATTTGAATCAGAAAGTAAATTATCAAGTTGTTCTTCAAGTGATAGATCTTCACCACCAGAAGATTCATCTGTTTGTGCATAAGAAAAATTAAAAGTTAAAAGAGAAAAACACAGTACAAGAAAAATTATCTTTTTCATAAACCCCTACCTCTCATGTCAGTTGATTTTACTACACACCCCTTAAATTTTTATCCATTTAAATACACCGAATATATTTGAAAAGTCATCAGTCCAAACAGGGATATTGTTTCTCTTATATACAAAATGCCACTTTTTTTCATAAGTCAAACGCCCTAAGTCAGATTTATTCCTGGCTAGTACTACCCAGTGGGAAGGATACTTGCCACTTGATCTTTGCAATTGATTATTATCAATTTGAGCAAGGCAAATTAATCCCAAGCTATCTGCTAAATTACCTAAAATTGGTTCCAGGCTTAAAAATCTATTAGTTATATGAAAAGCTAAAATCCCACTTTTTGAAAGCTTAGATAAATAAAGTTCTAGTGCTTCTTTTGTAATTAGGTGTACTGGAATACAATCAGAAGCAAATCCATCAATAATAATTAAATTAAAAAAACTATTCTTTGCTTTTTTAATTGATAGTCTTCCATCGCCTAGTACTATTTCATGTTTAGCTAAACAGTTTTGCAAATATGTAAAATATTTTGGGTTTGTTGCTATCCTTTTTACTGTTGGATCAATTTCATAAAACATCCACACTTGTTCTGGTTTTGCATATGAAGCAATAGAACCTGTACCCAAACCAATTAAAGCTACATGCCAAGCATCATTTATATTTTCAAAATTTTTAAAAACCTGTCCTATTGGGCTTGTATAACTATAGTATGCAAGAGGTTCTTTTTGTTTTAATGGATTAATTCTTTGGCAGCCATGTAAGGTACTTCCGTGTAATAATGAATGAAACTTTTTCCCAGATCCATACTTTACTGTATGAATGCCAAAAAAACTTCTCTCTATAAATAATACTTCTTGTTCACAATATTTATAATAAACACTTGCTATTAAAAGAATTGCTACAGAGAGAATAAGACGTACAGGTCTTTTTGAAAAGAAGAAACAAATTATTATTGGCAAAATTATTGCAAAAATAATTTTAAGTATGCTTATCTTTAAACTAAGTAGTGGCAATACCTTAATAAGTATAAAAATAATTAAACCAATTAATAAAGGAAGAACATAGTCTAGTAAATTTGCTTTTGTTAAGTGAAGGCATACTAAACAAGCTAAGACAATAGCTAAGGGGTACTCAATGATTCTGTTAAATAATAATGGAGCTACTAAAGCATTAAACATTCCTCCAAGAACACCTCCAAGAGAAATTAAAAGATAAAACTCAGTTAAGTACTTAGTAGCTGGTCTTGTTTTTGCAAGTTCACCATGACATACCATAGAAGCAACAAAAAACATTAATAAGTGTATTAAATTAAAAAGGTAAGTAGATTTTCCAATATCAAAAATTAAAAAAGCAGCCAGTAGCAATATTACATAAGGCATTACTTTTACCATGAGCTTATGAGAAATTAACTCTTTCCTGGAAAAAACTAAAATAAAAGTAAGTAAATAAATTACTAGTGGTATTATCCAAAAAAGAGGAATTGCTGGAACTTCAGAAGTAAGATAAGTTGTTACTCCTAAAAGTAAGCTTGAGGGAATAAATGCAAGAATGATCCATTTAAATTTAGTAGAAGATGGTGTTTCTCTATCTTCACTTATTTCAGTATAAGTTGTTGAAGGACTAGTTATATTTGCCCTTTTAAAATGCAAAGTAAAAGCACAGCATATAACCAATAACACAAGTAAAAAATATCCTAAAGACCACAGTATACTTTGGTTTACTAATTTTAAATAAGGTTCAATAACAATTGGATAACTAAGCAAACCTATCATGCTTCCAAAGTTACTTGATACGTATAAAAAATAAGGATCACTACTTGTTTTATGTCCTAGTAAAGAAAACCATTTTTGAAGCATTGGTACACTTGTTGAAATAATAAAAAACGGCAAACCAACTGAGAAAGAAAGCAAAAGCAAAAGCCACAAAATAGGGTTTTCACCTACAGGAGGTGTCCATCCTTTTGGAATACAGACAGGCAAAACAAAAAAAGGTAAAAATAAAAGTAGAATATGAAAAATAGATTGCTTTTGTACTCCAAGAAATTTTATTGATACGTGAGCATAAATATAACCAAGCAATAAAACTGCTTGAAAAAAAACAACACAGGTATTCCACACTGCTGGTGCACTACCAAGCACTGGTAAAATCATTTTTGCAAACATTGGTTGTATCCAAAAAAGCAAAAGGCCACTTACAAAAACTGTTGTTGAATATAAAAAAAGCACTACAACTCCTCTAAAGAAATTTAACGACGGCTATAGATAAGAAATGATCCTCAAATTGTAAGAGATTGTAAGAATTGAAATACGAGTTGGGTTTATTTTTTATTAAGGTATTTAAAGAAGTTTAAGAAAAATAAATGCTGATCATTAAAAAATGCTACTTAAAAAAACTGAATTAAACCAACAAGGCTTTTTGGAATGTAAAATACTCGTAAGTTTTTACTAGTGGATATCTTTCCACTTACAAACAATTAAGAGAGAAGGTTTACTCTCTTGGTTTTAGGCCCAAATCAATAAAACATATGGCAGCACAACTAACTATTCAAGAGAGAACAAGAGAAGAATTAATAAAAGAACTAAAAGTTTTAAGAGCACAACTTGCAGTTTTTGAAGAAGAAAAAGCTATAAGAATAAAAGCTGAAGAAGAATACAGAAAAATGCATGAGCGTTTTACTGGAATTTATAATTCTTCAAAAGATGCTATTGGCTATGCAACTTTAAGCGGGACTTTAATAGATGTCAATGAATCTTTTTCTAAATTAACAGGCTACACCAAAGAAGAATTGTTAGGTAGAAAATATCAGGATCTTACTCCTTGTGAGTATTATGAATACGAAGCTAAAATAATTGAAAGAATTCTACAGACAGGTAAACCTGAAGAATATGAAAAAGAATATATAAGAAAAGATGGAACACGTGTCCCTATTTTGCTTACAGTCTTTATTGTAAGGGGTGAAGACAAAGAGCCAATTAGTCTTGCAGCTATTATTAAAGACATTACTGAACAAAAAAAGATAGAGGGGGCTAATAAGAAATTAGAAACTGAATTAGCCCGGAGAGCTGAAGATTTAGAATCACAGTTAGCTTCTCTTGTAGAATATTCTGCTGATGGAATTATAGCGACAACTCTTGAGGGCAAAATTGTTAGTTGGAATCCAAGTGCAGAAAGAATATATGGCTACTTAGTAAGTGAAGCTATTGGAAAACATATTTCAATTGTTATGCCACCTGAACATCAAGATATAATCACTGAAATTGTTGAAAAACTAAAAAGTGGCCAGCGTACAGTTCAATATGAAGCAAAAAGAATAAGAAAAGATGGAAAAGAGATTTATGTCTCAGCAGACTTAGCTCCAATAAAGGATTCTAAGGGAGATATAACTGCAATATGTGCAATTATTAGAGATATTACTGAAAAAAAACTTTCCGAAGAACTACACTTGCTTTTAGCATCTATCATTGAATCTTCAAGTGATGCGATTTTTAGCATCGCATCTGACGGTACTATATTAAGCTGGAACCATGCTGCTGAATATATTTATGGCTATAGTACAAAAGACATAAAAGGAAAGCATTGTTCAATTTTAGTACCACAAGAAAAAGAAGAAGAATTACCTATGATTTCTAAAATCATAAAAGAAGGTGAATATCTTGAAAATTATGAAACAGTCAGAATGAAAAAAGATGGCACTAGAATAAATATTTCATTAACTGTATTTCCTATAAAAGATGCTTCAGGAAAAATTACAGGAACATCAGTTATAGTACGTGACATCACTAAAAGCAAGCAACTTCAACAAGAGTTTGAAAAAATAAAATTAGTTCAAGAGCATCAAAAAGAAATAAGCGATCTTGAAGATTTAGCAAATAAACCTAATGGTGATATTTTGACTCAGTTATATGGGTTTGTACCATTAAGTCAGTCTTTCCCACTACTTTTTATGGAGATAGTTGAAAAATACGAAGATTTATTAGAATTAGAAATTCAAAACAAGTCAGAAAAAAATAATAAAAAATACTCAGACGAAATAAATTTTATTGCTAAGCAACTAGGCATACTTAAAGCTAGCCCAAAAGATGTATTAGAGGTTCATGCAAATGTACTAAAAAAAAGAAGTAGGGAACTTTCATCTGAAAAAGCAAAAGACTACACTGAAATAAGTAGAAAGATGGTTATTGAATTAATGGGACATCTAGTATCTTATTATCGAAGTTTGTCAATTACTACTAAGCAGGCTGCATGGTTTGATTCTGGTAAGCAAAAGAGTTTTCATTAAGAGCTGACAATATACTGCATGACAAGCCATTACTATCTACGTAGCCTTTTACTAAATAACCACTTGCATCTTTTATACAATGCCTCATCTCTTCACGCTTTAAAACAGATCCAGTTAATATCAATATAGGCACTTTAGGAATTCTATCCTTTAAACTTTTAAGTGTATCAAAACCAAGACTGTCTGGTAAAGTAAGATCTAAAAGGACAACATCAAAATCCTTTTTGTCAAGATATTCAAAACCATATTTCAGTCTATCAACACGAGTAACATTAAACTTGCACTGTTCATTGCTATGCAAAAGTTCAGATATAAAGGCCGCGTCTTTGGAATTATCTTCTATTAACAACACTTCAGTAGGTTTATTACCTAATGATGCAAGTTTGTTTATAAAATTACCACTCATAATAAAAATCCCCTTTACTTCTTACCCTATTTACACGAATATAAACATTTTATACTTAAACAATGTTTATGCTTTATTACATTAAGTTAGGTTAAAAAAATCATCTTTATAGTTTAGTTATTTTATACTTATTTGTTTAAAAAATTGTAGATGAGGGAAAACTAAGTATAAAAGTTGTCCCTTTACCAACTTGACTACAAGCAGTAATTTTGCCATTATGATACTCCATAATTTTTTTACATATGGCAAGCCCTACTCCTGTTCCTTCATATTCTTCATTTGTATGTAATCTTTGAAAAAGCTGGAATATTCTTTCTGTATCTTTTTTGTCAAAACCAATTCCATTATCCTGTACTTTAATTTCTATTTTTCCATTACTTATGTTTTTACTTTCTATTATTATGTGAGGTGAAATATTTTTTTTAGAAAACTTTAATGAGTTTGATATTAAGTTTTGAAAAAGCTGTCTCATTTGATTTTCTTCAGCATTGATAGTTGGTAAATTACTAATTTCTACCTTGCCATGTTTTTCTTTAATTTTTACTTCAAGGTCATTTATTACTTGATGTACTACTGTTTCTAAATTAACTGGTTTAAAAGGAAGTGCTTTAGTAGTTACTCGCGATAATTCAAGTATATCTTTAATAAGCATCCTCATTCTAAGTGCACTATCATGCATATAGTGCAGGTACGTATCTGCTTTTTCGTCTATTACATTGTGATATTTCTTGTTTAATAAATCACTAAACGAAATTATTTGTCGTAGCGGCTCTTGTAGGTCATGGGAAGCAACAAATGCAAAATGTTCTAGTTCTTTATTTGAACGTTCTAATTCTATGGTTTTTTGTTTCAGTAACTCTTCTAAATGTTTTCGTTCAGTAATATCAATGATTGATGCTAGTACAAATTGTCCTTCCTCAGTCTTTATTGGAGTAAGTCCTATTTCTATTAAGATTTCTCTGCCATCTTTATGAATGCCAACTAAATCTCTTCCAGCTCCCATTGGTCTTGCTTGTGGTTCCTTAAAGAAAGAAACAGTATATTCAGAGTGTGTCTTGCGAAAACGTTTAGGTACTAACATCTCAATATTTTGATCTATCAATTCATCTTGAGTATAGCCAAACAATGTTTCTGTTCGTTTGTTTATAAAAGTAATCTTACCTGTTATATCAGTCATTATCATTGAAATTGGCTGAGCTTCTATAAGAAGACGAAGACGTTTTTCGTCTGTTAAATTCTCCATTTTTATCTACCTACCTAAGGATTTGATTTCTTTTTTGGCGGCCAAGTATAATTATAATTCTCAAAATCTTCTTTGGGAATGAATGGCTCTTTGTCAAATAAGCTATTGATACTTTTCTTTAAGTCTATGATTATATTAAATACTTGTGGTGTATCTACAAAAATAGATTCATCAATATGTTTTAAAATCGTTTCCACCTCATTTATATTTTTGTAACTTGCTCTTAGTGTTATACCCATATACACAGGTTTTATCTTCATTGATTGTTTTAACCATTAACAATTAGGTTTAGCTGCGATATCCTTAACTTATGAGAGTCAAAGACATAATGAATCAGGATCCAAGAGTGCTTTCTGAAGATGAAACAATTTTTAATGCTTCAAAATTTATGAGACAACAAAAAATAAGAAATCTTCCAGTCATTGATAAAAATAAAAAACTAGTTGGACTTGTAACTTACAGAGAAATAATTGATTCATTAAGTGGTAACTCAGATATGATCTTAGTAAAAGATGCAATGGTAAAACAAGTCACAGCTGTTGGACCAGAAACACCACTTAAAGGTGCAATAGAAATAATGCTGATCAACAAATTTGGCTGCTTACCAGTTGTAGATAATGACAGAAAGCTTATAGGTTTAATAACTGAGACTGACTTACTAAAAACTCTTTATGATGTCTCAACTCTACCAAGTGATTTTTATCAATTTAAATAACTAAACTTCAAAAACTAACCAGACCTTCTCTCATTGCTTTTACTGCTGCTTGTGTTCTGTCATCAACACTTAGTTTATTTAAAATACTACGTACATGTGTTTTTACAGTAGCTAAGGTTATAAAAAGCTTGTCAGCAATTTCTTGGTTACTTTTACCATCTACAATAAGCTTTAAAACTTCAAATTCTCGATCCGACAAAGGACCTGTCGGGATATTTACAACAGAAGACTTTGCTATTTGTTCGATTTGACTTATATCTTTCCCATAAATATTTCTTAAAACCTTCTCAGCAACCTGGCTTGAAAGCCATGCATTTCCTTCATACACTGACTCTATTGCTGTAATTAATTGCTCAGGTGAGGTATCCTTTAAACAATAACCATCGGCTCCGCTAGCTAAGCTTGCTAATACTTCTCTTTTAGATTCATGACTTGTTAACATGATTACTTTTATATTTGGGTTTGCTTCTTTGATTCTTTTAGTAGCTTCAATACCATCAAGTTCCACTAGACCAATGTCCATAATAATCAAGTCAGGAATTTTTTCCTTTGCCAGTTCAATTGCTTCTCTTCCATTTGCAGTTTCTGCAACAACATCAAGGTTTGGATATTTTTCAAGTGAAACCTTAAGACCAATTCTTGTTAGAACATGATCCTCGACAAGCATTAATCTAATTTTATTTTTATCCATGGCTACTTAAATCAACACTATTTCTACTTTGAATACAAAACATCTGTTCCTCTGACCACTGATTTCTGTCCACTAATTCACGCCCTCGTAATGGACGTTAGAACTGAAATAATGAACTTTGACGGCTATATTCACATTCCAAAATTGACTCCTGCCGTATGACTTACTTTGTCATATCATCTTTTTTTTTCAATACAAACGAAACATTTTGATCTAGTCTTTGCCTTACTCTTTCAGCTCTCTCTCTCATAATCCTTACCTCTTCAGCTATCTGTTTTTTAGTCATCCCATAAAGATCGTCTTCTATTTTGAAAACAGGACCTGTAACTTTTTTTGACATGTTATTTATCCTCCCAGTTTAACCCTCGCGCCCTGTAGGGCTCGAACCTACGACATCAGGTTTTGGAGACCTGCTTCTTTTTTATAATCGTGCTCCAGCCTCGAGACTCGGCTTTTGCACTTCCACAGACTTCCAGTTTGCCTCTTGTCACAACGCTCAAGATTTTCGTCTTTAGAAAATCTTGAGCGTTATTCTTTTACTCGCGCCCTGTAGGACTCGAACCTACGACATCAGGTTTTGGAGACCTGCGTTCTACCAACTGAACTAAGGGCGCATTCCAGAGAATCAGAGGAGCAGAAATCAGAAGATCAAAAAGAGCATAGTAGTACTGCACTAGAAAATTATACTTTACCAATTTAATATTTACACTGTAATGTACAATATACAAGAGGTAAAAACCAATTATGGCAATAGCAATGAGTGAGAAAGAGACTGATAATGGAAAGGTCGAGATAGAGACTAAACCTTTTAACCTTAAGCAGTTTTTGTCTGAGGTTAAAAGTGAGTTTTTAAAAATAACCTGGCCTTCAAGAGAACAAACTACTACAGAGTTTTTCTCTGTAATGCTGCTAGTAGCTATAATTACTGGTATTATTTTTGCTATGGATAAGGTTTTTAAGTTAGTTGCTGACTTTTTTACTGGTAGACTTTTTTAAAGGCAAGAAAATTTATGCTAAAGTCAAAACAAGCACGAAAACCACAAACAAGAAATTGGTATGTTGTTCAAACTGCCTCAGGCCATGAGAACAAGGTAAAAGAACATATTGAGAAACGAATAAAGACTCTAAGTGCTGATGACAAGATTTTTAATGTAATAGTACCTGAAAAAGATGTTACTAAGATTCATGATGGTAAAAGAGTCCAGAAAAAAGAACGTGAATTCCCGGGGTATGTATTAATTGAAATGATTATGGATGATAGTACCTGGAGAATAATTAAAGATACTCCAGGTGTAACAAGATTTATTGGTGCAAATAAACAACCACTTGCTGTCCCACCATCAGAGGTAAGAAGAATTCTAAGAAAGAGCCAAGTGTTTACAAAGACAAAAGAAGGCAAAAAGATTATTGATGTTATTGTTGGTGAATCAGTAAAAATCCAGTCAGGGCCGTTTGAGGATTTTATTGGTGAGATAACTGAAATTAATGAAGAAAGAGAAACAGTTAAAGCATTGGTAAGTATTTTTGGAAGATCAACACCAGTTGAATTATCTTTTGATCAAATAGCAAAATTATAAACAAGCTATGTTACTTTGCAAAGTTATTTTACTTATATATCTCTGGATTCTAATTACTATATCTTTTTATTTTTTACTTAATGCTTATGGTTTTTACCAAAATTTAAAAAGACTAGAAATAATTTTTAAACAAAAAAGGAGAGAGAGTTACACATTTCTTCAAAATACAAGATTTGCACTAAAGGTTATCATTGGATTGCTTTGGTAGAGGTTTGCCGTGGTACAATGTATCCGTAAAACAGGAAGCCAAGTCAGGCTGGGGTTTTAAAAACTTCCAGCTTTTTTTGTAGATAAAGAACAATGAAACACTAGGAGGTTACACCGTGTATAAGATTGGAGTTCAGTTAATAGAGGCAGCAGAACAATTGGAAAGTGAAAGGAATATTCCAAAGCAGGTTTTCATTAATGCTATTTGTGATTCAATTCTTGCTGCATATAAAAAGAAAGTCCCGGATCACAATATTGATGGTGTTCACATCCAGTTTGATGAAGTAACTGGCGAGATTGGTATATTTGCACCAAAGACAATTGTTGAAACAGTTACAAATGAGTGTCGTGAAATTGCAATAGCTGAAGCTAAAGAACTTTTGCCTGATGTAGTACTTGATGAAATACTTGAGATTGATGTTACTCCGGATGATTTTGCTGAATATGGAAGAATAGCTGCTCAAGCTGCAAAGCAAATAATGACTCAACGTTTAAGAGAAGCTGAAAAAGATTTAGTAAAACAAGAATTTGTTGGTCGTCAAGGAACAATGATGACAGGCCAAATCAAGAGAATTGAAATTTTAAACAACGGAAAACCAAACGTTGTTGTTGACCTTGGACGGTTTGAAGGTCATATACCCCCGAGAGAACAGTTGCCTGGTGAGACTTATAAAGTAGGTTCAAGAATAAGGGTTTATGTAAAGGAATTAAGAGAATCAGGTAGAGTCCCTACTGTTATTGTTTCTCATACTCATGAAGAGTTAGTTAAAGAGTTGTTTGAACTTGAAGTACCTGAAATAGATGATGGAACAGTTGAGATCAAAGCAATTGCTAGAGAAGCAGGATACAGAACTAAAATTGCAGTTCATTCAAACGATGCTGACATTGATCCTGTTGGTGCTTGTATTGGCAGCAGGGGTGCAAGAATTCAAAATGTTGTAACAGAACTAAGAAATGAAAAAATTGATGTCATCAGATGGTCTCAGGATCCTATTGACTTTATTTCTAATTCTTTAAGTCCAGCAAGAATTGTAACTGTTGCTTTGTACGATGACCCTACTGGAAGACGTGCAGAAGTAATTGTACCTGATGATCAATTAAGTCTAGCTATTGGGAAAAACGGACAAAATGTCAGGTTAGCAGCTAAGCTAACTGAATGGAAAATTGACATAAGAAGTGAAACTCAAATCCAAGGCCAGCCATTTGGTGTTGGAGCAAAGACCACTGTTGTTTTAGACCAAAAAGATAAAGATAAAAAAGAAGTAACTGAAGAAGTAATAACACAAGAACCCAAGGAGACCAAAGATCAAGAACCAGAATCACAAAAATCTAATTAGGCAATGCATTACTTGTCGCAAGCAAAGTACACAGAGTGACCTTATTCGTCTGACTAAGATTCATGATTTGGGATCTGGCCTTGAACAAATTATTTTAAACCCAAACAAATATCAACTTGGCAGATCAATATATTTATGTAAAAATTCAGACTGTGTTAATAAAGCAATTAAAGAAAAAAAACTTCAAAAAATGCTTAAAGTCCCAGCTTCCAAGTTATCAACAATCATTAATCAGCTTTTAAACTTCCCTCAACCTCAAAACCTAAGAAATGAGGTGGCAGTATGAAAACTACTAAACCTCGTATTTATGATTTAACTAGGATTATTACTAAGTCTGAATCTGACGAAAAAGTTCGCAAGCAAAAGCAATCTGATGTAGCAAAACAAATTATCTCTATATGTGAGCAGCTTGGCTATCCTGTAAAAAGTGCATCAAGCTCAGTTGATGAGGAACTAGTAGAAAGAATAGTTTTAGCTTTACAGGAAAGCGGATTAAAGTTAGACCCTTCAGCAATGATTCAAGAACTAAAGGAACAAAAAAAATCAAAACTAGAAAAGCCTGCAAGTCAGGCTCCACCACCAGAACCTGTGCCAGTAAAAAAACAATTAAAAATTGTAAGAAGAATTAAGCCGCCTCCACCACCTGAAGAAAAACCAACAGAAGCACCAGTCAGTGAATTAAAAGCAACTGAGACACAAACTACAAGTGTAAACATAATTCAAAAACAAGAAGTATCTCAAGTACAAGAACAAACAATACGTATCCAACCTAAAAAACAAGAACAACCATTGTTACCAAATTTACCTGTTCAACCTTTCCGTGTAGCAAAACCAACCATGGTGCCTTCTATGATGGGAAGAACTAAAAGACCATCCGGAACAAGGGGTGGACATCAACAAAAAGAGAAAGAAAAGAAAGAAACTGAAACTGTTGCAACTATATCTAAACCTTTGATTGTAACTTTAACTTCAGCATTGTCAGTTAAAGAGCTAGCAGAAAAATTATGCTTACAAGAAACAGAAGTTGTAAAAAATTTATTTTCAAGTGGAATAATAAAAACTGTTAATCAAACGATTGAGCTTGAGCTAGCAATAGAATGTGCAAAATCTTTAGGCTATGAAGTTATAACTGAAGAAGAAGCTAAAGAAGAAATAAGTTTACAGCCAGATATTTCGCTTGAAGCTGAAGAAGATCTTTTACCAAGACCACCAGTAGTAACCATCATGGGGCATGTTGATCATGGTAAAACTACTTTGCTTGATGCTATAAGAAAAACAAAATTTAAGATTACTGAGCAAGAAGCAGGAGGGATTACACAACATATTGGAGCTTATCAAGTTGAAGTATTAGATTATGACAACAAAAAACGTAAGATAAGTTTTCTAGACACACCTGGCCATGAGGCTTTTACTGCGATGAGGGCAAGAGGAGCCCAAGTTACAGATATTGCAATTCTTGTAGTTGCTGCAGATGACGGAGTTATGCCACAGACCATAGAGGCAATTGATCATGCTAAAGCAGCTGGCGTACCTATTGTGATTGCATTAAATAAGATTGATAAAGAAGGTGCTCAGCCAGATCGAGTACTTGGACAGTTAGCAGAACATGATCTTTTAATTGAAGACTATGGTGGTAAAACAGTATGCTCAAGAATTAGTGCGAAAAAAAGAATTGATTTAGATGACTTACTTACAAAAATTACTCTTGTAGCTGATGCAGAACTTTCGTACAAACTTAGAGCAAATCCAGGCCGGCTTGCAGTTGGTGCAGTAATTGAAGCTGAGCTTTCAAAAGAAAGAGGCTCAATAGCTCATCTTTTGATTCAGAATGGAACTCTAAAAAAAGGAGATTGTTTAGTTGCAGGAAAAGTTGCAGGGCGTGTTCGAGCAATGTTTGATGATCATGGAAAAGAAGTAGAAGAAGCACCACCTTCTATGCCAGTTGAAGTAATTGGTTTATCAGATGTACCTCGTGCTGGCGATACTTTCCAGGTCTGTAAAACTTACCAAGAAGCAAAAGAAATTGCACAACAAAATCAATTGAAAGAACTAGAAAAACATGGGTCATATGGACTAGTTGATTTCTCATCTAAGGTAAAAGAAGGTCAAGTACATGAGTTGAAAATTATTATAAAGGCAGATGTGCAGGGTTCAGCTGAAGCTGTTGCAAAAGAAATTATAAAACTTTCAACAAATGAAGTATTAGTTAGACCTGTTCATGTAGGAAGTGGAAACATTTCTGAGAATGATATTAATTTGGCAGCTAGCACAAACTCTATTGTAATTGGGTTTCATGTTGTTGCTGATGTAAATGCTCAAAAGATTGCAAGTGAGCAAGGTATAGATGTTAGGATTTACGATATTATTTATAAAATTACAGAAGATTTAGAGAAAGCAGTTCTAGGATTGCTTGAGCCTGAAAAAGAAGAAGTTAAACTTGGAGTAGCAGAAGTTCGAAAAATATTTACTTTTGGCAAAGGTAATAAAATTGCTGGTGCATATGTAACTGAGGGAAAGATTCAGAGAAATCAAATTGCAAAGGTCACAAGAGGCGGAAAATTAATATATCAAGGTAAAATAGACGGCTTAAAACGCTTTAAGGATGATGCTCG
Source organism: Candidatus Melainabacteria bacterium (assembly GCA_016193285.1). NCBI lineage: Bacteria > Bacillati > Candidatus Melainabacteria > Candidatus Melainabacteria bacterium. Next base: position 97,984 of record JACPSL010000038.1, on the reverse strand, counting down.
TGAAGTTCAAGCAGGATTTGAATGTGGTATTTCTTTTCAAGAGTTTAATGAAATTGAAGAAGGTGATTTAATTGAATGCTGGACCATTATAGAAAAAGAAAGAATAAGCCTCAAGGAGCTTGCGTCATGAAATCATATAATCGTCCTCGTCGTATTAGTCAGCAAATTAAAAGAGAACTTTCAGAAATTATTCAAAGGAATGAAATTAAAGATGACAGATTAAGTGGAATTATTTCAATTACTGATGTAGAAGTTTCTGGTGACCTGCGTAATGTAAAGGTTTATTTTAGTGTCTATGGGGAAGAGTCTCAAAAAGTAGGTACGCTTGCAGCACTTGAAAATGCCAGGGGGTTTTTAAGAGGTGAAATATGCAGAAGACTTGGTATAAGATTTGCACCAGAGCTAATATTTAAGTTAGATGATTCATTAGAGCGTGGGCAAAAAATTACAGAGCTTTTAGAAAAGATTAAACGGAAAGAGGTTTAAAGTTTTTGGTTTCTTAAATATTAATAAACCTGTTGGTTGCACATCACATGATGTTGTTGCAATGTTACGTAAGTCTCTTAGTATAAAAAAAATTGGTCATAGCGGGACCCTAGATCCATTTGCTAGCGGTGTTGTAGTAATTGGAATAAATGAAGCAACAAAACTTTTTAAGTTCCTTCCAAACGATAAAGTTTATCTTGCTGAAGTAACTTTTGGATTAAGTACAGATACTGATGACATAACTGGAAATGTTTTAAAAACAAGTGACTTTATACCAACTTTAGAGATGGTTACTAAAGAAATAAAAAACTTTATAGGAAAAATAAAACAAAAGCCGCCTATATATTCTGCTATTAAAATTGATGGGTGTAGGGCATATGACCTTGCAAGAGAAAAAAAAATCACATTAGACGACATTGAAGAAAAAGAGGTGGAGATTTATTCAATAGAAATTGTTTCATTTGTAAAAAATAAAATCAAATTAAAAATACATTGTTCTAATGGAACATACATCCGATCTTTTGCAAGAGATCTAGGAAAACAATTAAATACATACGCTACATTGTCTAGTCTTGTAAGAACAAAGGTTGGCAAATGTTTTTTATTTAATAAAAGCATAAACCCAAAATCCGTGAATGTTTCAAATGTGGTTAATTATCTCATATCTCCATTGTTGGTTTTAAATTTTCCCCACATATATTTAAATTCCAAACAAATTGATGATGTTTGTCATGGCAAATCAATAAAGGTTGATTTATTAAACAATGTAGAAACACTGCATGCAATGTCTCTACTGGATAACAATAATAAATTGATTGCTATTGGTTCATTGACAAAAGGTTGTATTATTAAACCTCAAAAGGTATTTATTAAAAAATGAATTACAAAAGAGAAAAGGTACTTTGGTCAGCCATAACTCCTCAAATGGTTATTTTACTTATCTCAATAGTTTGGATTTGGGTTTTACCAAAAAGTAATCCTATTCGTTATTTCAACTTTAGTACCAAAGTAATCTTAGAAGGTGCTTTGACTGGTGTGTGTTTGTCATTAGCTGGGTATTTGGTTTATAAACTAGCTGGAAAAATAAAAAGGTTTTCTGTACTTACAGAATTATTTGATGAAGTATTGTCTCCTGTTTTTAAGGATCTAATGTTAATTGATTTTTTACTTTTATCCTTAACATCAAGCTTCTGTGAAGAAATTCTTTTTAGAGGATTATTACTTCCAAGTATTGGAATTATTTTATCCAGCGTAGCTTTCGGGTTATTACATCTTCCAGGAATGAAATACTGGTTTTATGCTGTTTGGGCAACTTGCTCTGGTCTTTTACTTGGATGGTTATTTATTTTTTCTGGTTCACTTTGGCTTCCAATTACTGCCCATGCAGTAAACAATTTTATTGGGCTTGTTTTATTAAAGAATTTACAAAAGAAAAAGAAAAAATTATAATTAAAAGGATTCCAATGTCACTTACAGTTAGACTAGAAAAAGTTAATCAATTTTTACAAGCTATACAGAGCCACTATCCTAACGTAGCTGAAGTTGTTGATCCAAATGAACTTAGAAAAGTTACTGAGTCTTCATTAGCTGGTGATGACATTGAGGTAAGAAATTGTGTTACTCCTCAACCTCCAGCTTGGGAAAGAGTAGATCCAGATCAACTATTTAAAGACTGTGCAAGATATAATCTGGCCTTCAGCTTTTACCATGCCCTTGAATCAATTCTTGGAACAGGAATTAATAAAACAATAAGAGGAGTAAATGATCTTAAAGGGGTTGTTCGCATTGTGTTAGAAACTAGTCCAGATCATGTTAGTGGAGCTATGTTAAATAAAGATTATTTTTTAGCAATTAAAAAAATACTTACTGACATTTTAAGTAAGGCACTTGAACTAGATCAGGGTGAATTGGATAAATTTTATAGTGTTGTACTTGAGTATAAAAACAGAGCGTGAATAGAAATAGATTTTAGGATTTCTACTTCTTTTATTCTTGCTGGAACGTGAGTTATGAACTTAACATCAGCCTTATTTATCTCTTTTACATTTATTTCTGAATAAAGAGCTGAATCTGCTACATAGTAAATCTCCTCTTGATTAAGTTTTATCTCTTTCTTTAGATTTTTAAGTACTTCTCTAAAATGAGTTTGGTCTGATTTATTACCAGGTCAACTCCTTGCCAAGAGTGGTATGCCGCCATCGTTTAAAACAAGCAATGAAATTAAATATTGTTTTGAGTTTTGTACTCCATCTTTAGGTCTTCCATATGTTATTAATACTTCTTGTCCTCCATCTTCATTTTCATACTCTCCACTTACACTCATGACGGTAGTATCTAAATGTTGAAACTTCTTGTTCACTTTAAATATTTCTGACCAGTGAAATGCAATCTTAGAAAACAAACTGTCACAACCTGTTTCATAAAGTTTATCTAAAGTTCTACCAAGTTTATCATCGCAAGAACACATTCACCAGTAGTAAGTTTTTCTCTTACATCTCGTTTAATTTCTTTATCAATAATTTCAACTATTCCTAATTCTCTACATGTAGCTGCTACTAAACCATGATGGTCTAAGGATTTCGTAGTAAGTTGTGCTTCATCTAATAATGCCTCAGCCAAAAGATTGAATCTTAAATATAACAATTAGCAAAACATGTAGAAACATTATAACTAATATTTGTTTCATTAACAACTGTGTTAAATTAATGATTGTGTTAAACAATAATTTTTGCTTGAGAAATTACTTTGTTGGAATCTTGTTTTTCCTTACTATCTTTTTTGCACCTTCAATAAACATAGCTTATGCCGAAGAACCAAAAGTTCTTAATTATGATAAACAAAATAAAACTATAAAGGTCAAAATTGAAGGCAAGGAATATACATTAGATGTGCCAATTGAAGAAGCAAATGTAGAACAAGAAATTTCACAGGATACTAGTTTACAAGGAAAAGTAAAAAAGAAAAAATATGCACGTGGTCCTGCTACAACAACTGTTGGTCCAAGACTTTATAACATTCCTACCGATAATCTTTTACAAAGAAATGGTTTTGCATTTGATTTTACTCACAGGTTTACAGGGCCAATTGATGAAAGCACTGCAAATGATTTATATGGATTAGATACTTTTGCCCGCGCCAGTATTGGACTTTATTATGGAATTACAAACAATATTGAAGCACATGCATTTAGATCCAGCTTAACTGATGCTTCTGAGTTTGGTTTAAAGTATCAAATTTTTAAAGAAGCCAGAAACTTTGGTGAAGGAGCACCATTTGGATTAACTTTATCCAGTGGATTCCAAAACGACAACATTCAAAACTCAATTGACTTTTATGTACAGCCAATTATATCTAAAGTAATTATTCCAAGCTGGATGAAAGTTTATGTAGCACCTACTTGGGCAGATAAATCTGCAACAATTGGAATGGCAAATTCTTTATCAGCATCATTTTTTACTTTTACTGATCCAAAAAGCAGAGGATATAAAAGAAGCAGTGGAACATTTGCACTACCTATTGGTGCTGCATTACAAATATGGCCTAACAAGCTTTCCATATTTGGAGAATATACACCAGTGTTAAGTGGTTATAGAGAAGTAAAAAATGGATGGGCATTTGGTTTGCAGATTTTATCAAAACTTGAAACGCATGTCTGGACTATTGGGATTTCTAATGTACCGTATTCTACTTTTGGCCAATTTATAGTAGGCGGGCCATCTAATAACTTACATTTTGGATTTAATATTGCAGCAAAAATTAAATAAGTAGTCTATCGATTATTCTTATATTCTTTTTTAATTTTTGATCCCAAATTGTAGAATTTATCTTTTCTAATCCATCTTTATAACCTAAATCAATAAGTGCTTTTGCATAATAAGGATTAAAAAAGAAATAACTTAACAAGTCACCTCGTAAATGTCCTTTTAAATTTCCAAGTTTAAAAAGCCAGTCAAGTGTACGAAAATTTTTTCTTGTGTCTGGATACTTGTCCCAGATTTCTTCTGCTATTTCACTCATTGGTTTACTTGGTGTTACAAACAAATCAGGAATAATTTTCCATGGTTTAGAACCTCTTTTCATCCTTTGTTCATTTATTCTTTGAAGAAGTAATGGATCATCAATTGCTTCTAAAATTTCATTTACCATGTTTAGTCTTTGAGTGTCAAATCTTATATGATCAAGAAAAAGTGCATTTAATAATTTACCAACATTTTGAAGTAGTCCAGGCTTTTCAGTATCAGTGCTAAATTTTTCTTCTGTAAAATGCATTCCTATAATAACCAAAGCATCTGCTCCTAAGATAAGTGCTGGTGATAAAGGAGTGTTTTGTCTAACGCCACCATCACAAAACCAGTCCTCATGCTCAATACTGTGATCTTTAAACTTTATAAACTCTGATTTAAAAAATATTGGAATTGAGGTAGAAGCTAGCGCATGTGTGGATGTAATTTGGTCAGGGACAAATCTTGTGTGGGAAGCTGTAGATATCACATTTATACAGTTTAGATCGTGTGATTCATAAAACACTACTGATCGCCCGCTCGTTACAGATGTTGCTGTAACTGTCAGAGCATATATTAATTCATCTGTAATGTTCTTCCTGATTTGATCCCAATTGATCTCGTTATCTAAAATCCTTTTTAATGGTGAATTGTCAAGTAGTCCTTGAAAGTCTTGAGTACCTAATCTAAGAGATCCTAGAAAAGATCTCAAACCAACATGAGCCCAGTTTTCCAGAAAAACATGATCTCTTTTTAAAGTTAACCAATAGTGTTCTAATCCTTCCACAATTTGTTCAACAGGTAAGTGAACCAATGAACTTAAAAAACAAGCATTAACAGAACCTACGCTAGTTCCACAAATAATTTTAAAGCCACCAATTTTTTGGATCTCAGGCAAAAGAGCTTTCAATACACCTACCTCATATGCACCACGTGCAGCACCACCTGATAAAACCAATGCAATTTTTTTATTAGGAGTCATAGTAGATCCTTACCCAAAATGAATCCACTTATATCTTACATTAGGTTATAATTTAATTGAAGATAATAAAAAATGAAATCAGTATTTGAGAAAGTTTGGGATTCACATATTGTAGAAAAGCTACTAGGAGATAATTATCTGGTTTTTATGGACCAAATTGTTGCTCATGAAATTACAACTCCACAAGGAGCTATAGAAATTGATGAAAATTTTAGTGGGAAATTATATAACCCAAAAAGAATCATCGCAATTAATGATCATGTCTCACCAGCTAAAGATACAGATACAGCAATTCAAGCTAAAGTCCTGAGAGACTGGGCTAAAAAACATAATGTAAAAATATTTGATATTGGCAACAACGGCATTTGTCATGTTGTTGCGCCAGAACGTGGCTATGTTCAGCCAGGGATGACACTTTGCTGTGGAGATAGTCATACAGGAACTAATGGAGCATTTGGTGCATTTGCACTTGGAATTGGAACTACTGCTCAAGCAGGTGCAATGTTAGCTCAATGTTTAATTTTAAATAAGCCAAAAACTTTTAGAGTCTTGATTAATGGAAAAATTTCTTCTTATGTTTATGCAAAAGATGTAATTCTTGAAATTATTGGAAAAATTACCTTTCGTGGCGCAACTGGGTATGTGCTTGAATATGCAGGGTCATTGGTTGAAGCAATGTCAATGGAAGAAAGAATGACTATGTGCAATATGTCTATTGAAGCAGGAGCTACAAGTGGCATGATAAGTCCAGATCAAATTACAGTAGATTATTTATGGGGTAAAGAAATTATTATAAAAGATAAAAATGAGTTTGAGAAATTAAAAATTAAATGGTTAAGTTTTGCTTCTGATAAAAATGCAAAATATGATAAAGAAATCTCTCTTGATGTGACAAGTCTAAAACCAAAAGTTACATGGGGTACAAATCCAGGAGAAGTAATTGATATTGATGGTGAAATCCCACAAGATGCAGATGAAAAATCACTTGAATACATGGGATTAAAAAAAGGACAAAAACTTTACAAACTTCCAATAGATCAAGCTTTCATTGGTTCATGTACAAACTCCAGGATTTCAGATCTCCGTGAAGCAGCAAAGATTCTAAAAGGTAAAAAAGTTTCAATTCCAACAATCATTACTCCAGGATCTCAAGCAGTAAAAAGGCAAGCTGAAAAAGAAGGATTACATGATATTTTCCAAGATGCTGGTGCACTTTGGACACATTCTTCTTGTGGACCATGTCTTGGAATGTCAATGGGAGTAGTTCCACCACAGTCTCGATGTATCTCATCTACAAATCGTAATTTCCCTGGCCGCATGGGAGCAGGCTCACGTGCACACTTAGCAAGTCCAGCAGTGGTAGCTGCATCTGCAATAGCTGGAGTTATAACGCATCCAAAGGAAATTTAAAGAATGCTCATCAAAGGAAAAATTTTATTAATCTAGATCAGATCTTTTAAGTTTTTTAATGCCCTTTCTATAGGTAAAACCTTAATTCCATCATGATATTCTTCTCTCTCTCCACAGTAAAGCAAAATGAGTTTTGCCTCCTTGTAATCCTTACTAAAAGCCTTCAAACCACTTAAATCATTTGGATGAATTTTTCCTTTTTTCTTTACTTCTATTGCAATAAATCCTTTTGGACCATACAAAACAAAATCAACTTCTACACCATGGCTTGTTCGCCAGTAGTAAATTTTATAGCTCTGTTCAAGATATTCATTAAAAGCAATTAACTCTTGCAGTACTAATGTTTCTAATGAAATACCAAAGAGTCCTGATTCATTGTCATATAAACCTACAGGTCTTACAGCCCTAAAAATTCCAACATCAAAAAAATAAAACTTTGGATGTGCAATAAGCCTTCTTTTTGCCCTTTTTGTAAAAACAGGAATTCTATAAGCAATAAGCATATCCTCAAGTAAATCAAAGTAATCTTCAACTGTTTTTTGTTTTACACTTGCTTCCCTTGAAATACTGCTCATATTTAATACTGAGCCTTGAGAGAAACTTGCAGTTTCTAGGAACCTTGAAAATGTTCCAAGATTACGACTGAAACCTTCTTGCTTAATTTCTTCCTTTAAATAAGTTTTTACATATGACTCTAAATATTTTTCAGGATCTAAATCCGGATCATCATAAATCTTTGGAAGATTTCCGTATTTAATGGATTTTTTTAAATTAAAATCCCTTCCTAGCTCATAAGCAGTTAGAGGATACATCTTATAGACAAGTGCTCTTCCTGCAAGTAAGTTTGTACTTTTTCTTTTGAGCTTTCTTGCACTTGATCCGGTAAGAATAAATTTTATTTTCTTACTTTCAATTAGCCTATGTACTTCATCCAACAATGTGGGAATTTTTTGTATTTCATCAATTACAACAAAATCCTTGTGGTTTTCAGGTATTATTTTTTCAAGCCTGTATGGATGTGCCTCAAGTTCATAGCTTACTTTTACATCAAGAAGGTCAATTACAAAAGCACTCTTTAAATAATGCTTTATCCAGTAACTTTTACCAGTACCTCTTGCGCCAAATAAAAAAAAGCTGTGTTTTCCATCAAATGGCTTTTTGAGCAACCTAGGATACATAACTCTATTTTACACATATTTTTAGAGATTCAAACTCTAAATTACACATTGTAAATATGGGTGCTATTATTATATTATGCAAGTTTCTGGCAGAATCTTACCACTTGATAGATCTAATATTGATACTGATCAAATTATTCCAGCTCGTCATTTAACTGGAATTACAAAGTCTGGCTATGGAGTACATTTATTAGAAGATGTTCCTCATACAACAATTAATGATCCAAAATACAAAGATGCTGTAATTTTACTTGCAAGAGAAAATTTTGGTTGTGGTTCTTCAAGGGAACATGCTGTCTGGGCAATTATGGACAGAGGTTTTAAAGCAGTTATTGCAATTAGCTTTGCAAGAATATTTGAGGAGAATTGTTATAACAATGGTCTTGTACCTGTTAAATTAAAGCAAGAAGAAGTAGAAAAATTATTTAAAGAAAATGAATGTGAAATAGATGTCGTAAATCAAACTGTAGAGACGCCCCGATGGGGCGTCTCTTTCAATTTAGATCCATTAAAAAAAGAATTTATCTTAAAAGGTGGTTTTTTGAAATTCATGGAAAGTAAGATTGAGAAGGTAAAAGAGTGGGAGAAACAGGTTCGCCCGTTGAAATATCCACCACAATTGGATCATGATCAGATAACTTTCCAAATGCTTGATTTATAGTTTGAAGAGTTCTTCCAAAATGAGGAGCATATGCATAAGAACCTTGCTTATCATTTGGGTTTGTTAAGTTTAATGGTTTTACAAATATCCAGTCAAGCTTGTACTTTGCTATGCCAAAATGCCTCTGAAGCTCAAAGGTTGGTTTAAATCCTTTTAGTTCTCTTTCATTTGAATTACTTAAAAAACCACTAAAACCTGTGTAAGTTTTATTAGCTATTCCTCTAATATCAAAAGCTCCACTATCGTTAAACCTAAATTCTTTTAATAAGTCAAAAAGTTTTCTTTCCTTATTTGGTAAAAGTAATGGAATGTTTTTTGTGGTTGGATCTTTAAAATGTCTAAAAGCATTTGCTGTATCTAAGACAAGATTCTGTATAAAAGTAATTGGAGTTAAAGACAATATTGCTTGTGTTGCAACGTATTCTGGATCTTTTACTCTTTTTAAAACCTCTTTCTTAATTGAAACAGGACTTGTATCTGTTCCTGTTGTATTTAAGTCACCAGCTAAGATTAGAGGATTTTTAACATTTCTAAGTCTCTTTAATAAGAAATCAAACTGAATATATCTGCAGCTTGGAATACACCTGTTTTCAAGATGAGTACCAACTATAGTTATTTTCTGACCATTTGGTAAAAGCAAATCAACAGCTAAAGCCATCCTTCCACCATGACGAAGTTCTGTTAGGACTTTTTCTGAAAATATTTTTTCAGCAGTTCCTCGTCTAAGATGTTCTAAGGCTGATAACTTGTTTGACTCTTCAACATACCAGTTATAACAATCTGGAAGTCTTATAATTTTTGCATTTAAAATTGGATACTTTGAAAGAATTGCAGTACCATGCAACCCTAAAAATTTATCTTTTTCAATGTTGTCAAGCTGTTTTAGCGTTTCTTCTTCTAGATAAACTCTTTCTTCTTTTGTAAACTTTTTTAAGCCAAGTTGATAAGGATCCACTTCAATAAATTCTGTCCCAAAAGCATAACCCATCTTAAAAGCATCTGCAATTTTTTTTACTATGTTTTCATATTTCGTTCTTGGTAAACCAATATCTACTTCGTTTAAAACAATTACACTTGCTTCTAAAAAATCCTTTAACTGCTCGAGTAGTTCCGGATTTGTTTTATAATCAAGTGAATATTCTGGAATTTGAATAATTCTATCTACATTAAAACCACGTTCAATGTTCCAGGAAGCTACTCTAAAAAACTCACCGAATCTTAGATCTGTTAGAAAGCTAGTTTGAAGATTTAGTGGCTGTTGAATAACTGGAGTAGTAAGCTGTTTTTCTAATTTTTCCTTTAATAAACCAGCTGGCTTTAATGTTTTGCTTAATTCAGTTAAGTCATCGTAACTTAAGAATGCTGCTTGTGCTAGTTGAGATTTTGTAAAAAAGAAAAATAAGAGTAAAATAATAAAAATGAATCTGGCTCTAACCATAGTTTTAATTTTAAAATATGACAAAAGATACTATTAACGTTATATATACAGTAAAAAATGATGGCCGTGATGTTAAAAATCTAGCTCAAAGCATTGCCACAGGACAAACAATTGGAATATCTAAAAGTACAAACCTACAAGTTTCTAAACATTTAGCTGAAGTTATAGCAATTGAAGAACAAACATATACATCAAGAATTAAAATCGCATTCCCAATTGAAAATTTTGGTTCTGACTTAGGAGCCTTATTAACTGCAATATATGGAAAAATTAGTCTTGCTGGGAAAATAAAACTTGAAGATATAGAATTTACCTCTAAATATTTACAAGGGTTTAAAGGCCCAAAAGTTGGAATTTCAGGGATAAGAGAAATCTTAAATAAAAAAGATAAACCACTCCTTATGAGTATTTTTAAGCCATGTCTTGGTTTAGGAGCTGAAGAATTAGGAAATATGTTTTTCCTACAAGCTGAAGCTAGATTTGATCTTGTTAAGGATGACGAGATTTTATACGGCAAAGATTTCAATCAAACTTTAAAAAGACTTGAAGCTTGCTTAAAAGCAAAAGAAAAAGCAAATGCTAAAACAATTTATGCAATTAATTTAACTGGTCAAGCAAATGAAATTTTAGATCGCGGAGTCCAGCTAGAAAAAAATGGTGCAAATTGTATCTTACTTAACTATGTCTCACATGGTTTACCACTGCTTTTTTCACTTAGACAAGTTGTATCAATTCCAATTATGGCTCATCCAGCATTTGCAGGTTCTATGTGCTTAAGTACTAATTCTGGACTTAGCGAACAACTTTTACTTGGTAAACTACCAAGAATTGCAGGTGCAGATTTTGTTTTATTTCCTAGCCCATATGGCTCACTTGCCTGGGAAAAAAGCATTGTAAAAGATATTCAGAATTCATTGACTTGTTCAATGGAAAGTATCAGACCAGCATGGCCAGTGCCATCAGCAGGAATTAAAGCAAACATGATAAAAGATATTGTTAAAGATTTTGGAGAAGATATAGTTATTAACGCTGGCACTGCTGTTTGGGAGCATAAAGATGGTGGCAGTGCTGGTGCAAAAGAGTTTGTAAGTGAAGTTAAAAATTTATATATAACATCAAGATGAAAAAACTAGTTATCTTCTTAGATTTTGATGGCACTATTACTGAAAAAGATGTAATAGTGATGATTATGGAAAAGTTTGCACCACCTGAATGGGTTCAAATAAAAGATAAAATTCTATACGAAAGGACAATTACACTAAAAGATGGAGTTGAAAAATTATTTGGTCTAATCGAGAGTAAAAAGAAAAATGAAATTATAGAATACATTAAAAAAAATGCAAGGTTACGTAAAGGATTTAAAGATTTTTTAGATTTTTGTAGATTTGAAAATATTCAGTGTTATGTCATTAGTGGAGGACTTGATTTTCATATAGAACCAATACTTAATGGTGTTATTGATAGTCCTAAATTAATTTGTAATAAAGCAAACTTTAACTTTGAGAGAATTAAAATCGACTACAAATATTTACCTAAAAATTGTAACGCCTGTGGGAAATGCGGATGTTGTAAGATAGAGTTTATTGAAAACTTTCCAAAAGAAAAATACTTCAGAATATTAATCGGGGATAGCTTGACAGATCTTGAAGCATCTAAAGTAGTAGACTTGGTTTTTGCAAGAGGTGATTTGATAAAATATCTGGAGCAAGAAGATACTTCATACATTCCTTTTTCAAACTTTCATGAGGTAAAAGAACAATTACAACAGAAACTTTTACAAAAGATTTAAAAGTAGAAGAAGCAAAAGCAGAGCTAATTAAGGTTAGTAAAAGCTTTTACAATCGTGGTTGGATGCTTGGTACCTCTGGGAATCTTTCAATTTTAATTGAAGAAGACCCACTCCGATTTTTAATAACTGCAAGTGGAAAAGACAAAGGTGAACTAACTGAAGATGATTTTTTGCTTGTGAACGAGGATGGGCAACCACAAGGGATTGCCTCTACAAAACCTTCTGCTGAAACTCTTCTGCATAGTACTATTTACAAACACACACATGCAAAAGCAGTGTTTCATGTGCATACAACAAACTCAACGTTATTGTCAAATTGTACATTAGAAGGGCAGGATAAATCCTGCTCCTACATTTCCTTGTCGGGATTAGAAATGTTAAAAGGCCTTGGTTTTAAAACACACGATGTAAAAATAAATATTCCAGTTATTGAAAATTCACAAGACATGAAGTATTTAGCAAGCATTATTCCAAGTTATATAAATGAAGAGGTTTCAGGACTCCTTTTAAAAGGGCATGGCATTTATGCTTGGGGGAAGTCACCACAAGAAGCTAAAAGACACGTAGAGATTTTTGAGTTTTTATTTGAGTATAGAATAAAGGAGTTAAGCTTAAACTTTTATATTCCTTTTTAATCTCGATAAATTATTAAACAAATTTCCTCCGAAAGAAGTAGTAATCAATTGAATTGCCCAATCTACTGTTTGTCCTTTTAAATGTTTCCTTTCTAATCTCGGTGCTACTTCCATAATTTCAAATCCTGCTAACCTATTTGCTAACCTTATTCTTTTATTTATAGCTCTTGCAATTACAAGTCCTTCCCTTAAAGTAAGCTGGGAATCTCCACTAGTTCCTGTTCCAGTAATATTCATTGAATCTATATCCCATGCAATATAAATATATTTCACCCTCTTTAGTAAATAATTTAATGCCCCATCAACTATTTTATTTATTCCTCTATCGTCAATGTCTTCCATTGAATACCATTTTGTATTTGGTTTAATACAACTCTTTTCACCAATTCCGATTTGAACAAAGTTTTCTGGTCTTATTTTTGGTACATGTGGAGTTATTGCTAATAATTTTTGAAAATCTGGATGTAGATCATATTTTCTATCTGCAGTTGCTACAGAAACTGGCATTCCATGAGCTCTCCACGATGGAGTATTTTTAGGCGAATGAGCATCAAAATGCCTATCAATCCACAACACACCAACATTTTTTGTAGTGGCAGGTTTGAAACCTGCCACTACGCCAGAAATTGTCCCAATTGCAAGACTGTGATCGCCACCAATTGTTAACGGAATAAATCCATTTTTAATTTCACTTCTTACCGTGCTTGCAAGCCATTTGTTTATTTTTACTACTGCATCTATGTTTTTAATTTTGTTCTTGGGGTTTAATTGTTTGTGCGTAGAGACGTGATTAATCACGTCTCTACCAGGTTTAATAATTTTTACATTGAAACCTAACTCTTTAAGATCTTCTACCAAATGATTTTCCATTAAAGCTTTTGGTCCATTACAAGCAGCATTATTTGGACCACCAACCCCAAACGGTGCAAGAATTATTGAGATATTTTTTTTCATCTTTTCACAAAAGACCACTCTAATTTACGTAGGAGATATTTCCATTTAGGTTCTATATGTGCAGTTAATGCTCTAACTAAAACAGTTTTAAATCCATATTTTTGTCCTAACCAAATATCTGTCAATGGACGATCTCCAATAATTGCAATTTTATCATTTGGCAAATTTAAAATGTCAAGTGCTTCTTTTACACCATTAGACCATGGTTTCTTTGCAAAACCAATTACTGGTAGTTCTAACATTTGTCTGACAGCTTCTAAATAAAATGCTTTTTTATTGTTTGTTAAAACTACAATTTTAAAATTTTTTTTCATTACATCCAGCCAATATTTAACTGGCAAATCTAACTTTGCAGACTTTGGAGCCATGATTGTATTATCCAAATCTAATATTAATCCTTCAATATTTAATTTCTTTAGTTCATTTATGCTGACTTTAGTTACATCATCATTGTAAATTAACGTAGGTTTTAAAAATGGAACCATTTATTTCTATTTATACTCTAACTCCTTGATTATAATTCATTTATCTTATGTCAAATCAAAAACTTTTTAAAATTGTTGGCTTAGTTGGATTAATTACTATCATCAGTAAGATTTTTGGATTACTTAGAGATTTAGTAATTGCAAAATTTTATGGTACATCAATAACTGCGGATGCATATAACTTTGCTTACTTGTTAACTGGAAATTTTTTAATTTTACTTGGTGGACTTGGTGGACCTTTTCATTCAGCTACAATTACTACTCTTACAAAAATAAAAGATAATGCTAAAGAATCAGGTAGCTTTCTTATAAAAATTCTGACAAGCACTTTTATAGTTTTATTTTTCTTGACCTTGCTTATCTTAAAATTTAAGACTAACATTGTTCATTTAATTGTGCCAGCAACTGGCTTAGATCCTTCTTACAAAGAAAAATTATGGTATTTAACTGGTTTACAGCTTGAAATCATGTCACCACTTATAATAATTTCAGGTTTACTTGGAATTTTTTGTGGTGTTTCAAATACTTATGGAAAGTACTTTTGGCCATCCTTTAGTCCTGTTCTTCCAAGCATAGCTATAATACTTTTTGTTTTATATTACAACAATCCAGCTATTGGAATAGCTCTTGGAATTGGAACATTAATTGGTGCTGTACTACAACTTCTTGTTCAGCTCCCTGATTTATTTAAAGCTGGTGTGTATGAAAACTTAAAGTTTGAACTTGTAAAAAATCAAAAAGTAGTTAGTGATTTTTATCATTTCTTAGGACCTGCAATTCTCAGTACAACAATTGGGCAAGTTACAGTTTATATAGATAGTTTCTTTTGTTCAGGATTACAAGAAGGGAGCTGGACTGCAACTGTTTTTGCAAATAGATTAATTCAACTTCCACTTGGTGTTTTACTTACATCTTTCTTAGTACCTTTCTTTCCGAGATTCTCAGAACTAGCACACAGTCACAATATTGCCAAGCTTAAAGAAACATCAATTGTAGTAATTAAATCTCTCTGGTTTTTAACACTACCAATTGCAGTTTACTTATTTTTATTTTCAAAACCAATTGTTGAAATAATTTTTGAAAGAGGTGCGTTTGATGAAAGATCTACTATGCTTACAAGCAGCATATTAATTGCACTCTTACTTTCAATGATTGCTTATGTTGCTCGTGACACATTAACAAGGGTATTTTACTCATTAGGAGATTCAAGGATTCCTTTACTTGTAGCAATATGTTCAATAATACTAAAAATATTTTTAAATGCATTACTGGTAAAAAAATACCAGGCTCCTGGAATTGCCTTTGCAACTTCTTTAATTACTTTATTTAATTTCTTATTACTTGGAGTACTACTTAGAAAAAAAATTGGTTGTCTTGGATGGACAAGACATTTAAGATCGCTTATAAAAATATCAACTGTTACACTTGTAATGTACTTATTTGGTTTTTTATTTTTAAGTGTATTCCCGCTACATCTTGAAAAGTATGACTTTTTCTCAAAATTAATTTTAATTTCTACAAGTCTTGGTACATGCTTCTTACTTTATTTCGGACTTGCCCTTACCCTTAGAATAGAAGAAGCTATAAAAATTTTTAAAGAAATAAGAAAGAAATTTATGCAATCGCAGTAAAACCACCATCTTTAACATCTTCAGGTTTAGATTCCTTTTGAGAAGAAGTATCAGTCGACAATCTACTTACATCTTCTTTATAAGCTAAAGCTACACTTTGTATAGAAGCTAGAAGTCCCTTAAGCTCTTCTCCATTTTTATTATCCACAATAAGTGATTTAACTGAATGTATAATGCTTTCAACTTTATGAGGCAAATTAACATCTACTAAGGGCTTATTAATTTTTGAAGCAACATTAACAGAAGGCACTTGAAGAATTTTTGCAACTACTGGTCCTAACATAGCTCTTGCCTGGCTTATTTGCCTAGAAAACATACCTAACATTCTTGTAGCAACATTTGTTCGTTTTTCTAGTCCTATTTCTTTTGCCATTAACATTTCCTTTTCTTCTTGTTCTATAAGTCTTCGTTCTTCTACTCTTTTTGTTTCTGCTTTACTTGCATGTAACGCTGTTTCTTCTTTCAACACTTCTAACCTTTGTTCTTTTTCTGTCTTTGCTTGTCCTTTTTTTGTTGCTATTTGTGCTTCTTTCCCTGTTTTTACTTTTGCTGCTATTCCTTGTTGTCGTTTTTCTTCTTCTCTTGCTTCTTCTAATCTTTCTTCTTCTTCTCTTCTTGCTTCTAATCTTTCTTCTTCTTCTCTTGCTTCTTCTCTTGCTTCTTCTAATCTTGCTTCTTCTCTTGCTTCTTCTAATCTTTTTTCTTCTTCTTCCCTTTCTATGCTTGCTGCTGCTTCTTCTTCCCTTTCTATTCTTGCTCTTTCCTCTTCTTCAGTAGGCGTAAAATAATCTATTAGCCAATCCAACAAGTTTTGGTCATCTGTTTCATCTGTTTCTTCTGTACTTTCTTTTGCTTCATTCTCATTATAACCAGTAGTTACAAACATATCTTGCTTATCAGTTGTACTTGCGGGTCCATTACTTCTAAAAGGAAGAGAAATTTCACTAGAAGACTCTGGTACCATTTGTTCTGATTGTTGAATCTCTTTAGATTGGCCAAATTGGCCATTTGGGTTTTCTGTACCATTAATCATAGATTTAAGATCTATCATATATTTTTTTTGAGGTGCCTCCAAAAATAAAAGAATCTAAAAAAAGTCTAATTAAAGATTTACATACTATTGTTAAGAGGGTGTTAAATTTGTGCTGTCTAATAAATATTTTTAGGTTATCATCAAGTTAAACTTGATTATTTACTTCTTTTACCTCATCTAAATAACACTGCAAAACCTTCGGTATCAGTATTGTTTCTTTTTCAGTTTGATAATTTTCTAATATTGCAGCTAGTGTCCTTCCAATTGCAAGCCCTGAGCCATTTATAGTGTGGGCAAACTGGGGTTTTTCTTTTGGATTTGATTTGTACTTTATATTAATTCTCCTTGCTTGAAATGATCCAAAATTAGAACAACTGCTAATTTCACGATATATTTTTTGAGTAGGAAACCAGACTTCAAGGTCATAGCACTTCATAGCAGAAAAACCAGTATCAGCACTACAAAGCAATATTTTTCTATAAGGCAGCTCTAACTTTTGTAAAATTTCTTCTGCATCCTTTGTAAGTTCTTCATGTTCCTTGTTACTTGTTTCAGCGCTTGTAATTTTTACAAGCTCTACTTTATTAAATTGATGTTGTCGAATGATCCCACGTGTATCTTTACTAGCTGCTCCAGCTTCTTTTCTAAAGCAGGGTGTATAAGCACAATATTTTAGTGGCAACTCGTCAAATGGAATAACTTCATCTTTATGTAAGCTAGTGATTGGTACTTCTGCTGTTGGAACAAGATATAAAAGCTCGTTTTCACATTTATAAAAATCCCCTTCAAATTTTGGCAATTGTCCTGTTCCAATCATTGCATCCTTATTTACTAAAATTGGAGGAAACATTTCCTTGTACCCTTTACTAGTTGCATGATCAAGCATAAAGTTCATTAACGCTCTTTCAAGCTTTGCACCCATACTAGATAAAACAGTAAATCTTGAGTGAGCAATTTTTACTCCTCTTTCAAAATCTAAAATACCTGACTTAGTCCCAATTTCCCAATGTGGCCTTATCCAATTTTCATTTCTCGGGTTTCCCCACCTTAATATTTCCTTATTTTTTGTCTCATCTTCTCCTTCAGGCACCTCATCAGCAACTATATTTGGAAGCCACAATACTTTTTCAGAAAGCTTAAAATTTAAATCCATTTCTTCTTTTTCAATTCCAGATAAATTATTTCCAATACTTATACTTTCTTTTTTTAATACTTCAATCTTTTCAGGTTTATCTTTAGAACGGCCTATTTGGACAGCAATTTCATTTTTTTTCTTACGTAATCCATCTGCTTTTGTTTGTATTTCTCTTTTTTTTTGATCTAAAGCAATGATTTCGTCTATAAGGATTACAAGTTTCTTATCCCTCTTGCTTAATTTTTCTTTATAGAAATCTGGTCTAGCTCGTAAATCTCTTAAATCATGCATGAGTTTATTCTAGCGTATCTCGTATAAAAATAAGGTTTATAATAAATAATTACTATGAAGAATATTTTTATCATGCTGATTGTTTTGATATTATCAAGCTACAGCTGTAGTTTCATTGACCCTGTTACAAAAGCTCAAAACCTGGCTACTAAAGGTCAGTTTGAAGGTGCAATTAAAATCTTAGAAAAGGAATATAAAAAAAATCACAACTCAGTATCAGTTAAATCACTTCTATCTCAAATATATTCTGACTATGGCTTAGCACTTTGCCAGGATGTAAATAAATCACCAAAAGTTAAATATACAAAAGCAAAAGAACAATTTGCTATGGCACTTACATTAAATCCTTATAACCAAGATGCAAAAGAAATGTACCAAACAATTGAAAAGATTCAAACTTCTTTTGAAACAAATAAAGTAGAATAGCTTGTGCACTTGATTTCCATATTAAGAAAAAAGAAAACTATTTTAGTTCCCTTGGTGTTTATGCTGATGCTTCTAATATTAGTGCTTTTCTCATATTTTGGTTTTAGCTTTGGGAAGTACTCATTTGAAACACAAGACCAGGATATGATATTAAAACCACCTTCTCTAGAACATCTCTTAGGAACAGATCAACTAGGAAGAGATTTACTTGCAAGATTAATTTACGGAGCGAGATTATCACTTCTTGTTGCTGTAATAACAGCCTTAATTGCTTTTCTTATTGGAGTTTCACTTGGTATTTACTCAGCAATGTCAGGAAATAAAATTGATTTTTTAATCACAAGAGGAATAGACATTTTTTATTCAATTCCTGATCTTTTAGTCTTAAGTATAATTGGATTAATCTTTAGTAGATCTACTACTGGTATTTTATTTGCAATTGGACTTATTAGCTGGATGGATATGGCTAGATTAACAAGAGGTGAAATTCTAAGACTTAAACAACAAGACTTTATACTCTCAGCTAAAGCTATAGGACTTGGTAATTTTAGAATTATTTTTAAACACATTCTTCCAAATATAATAAACTTAATTTTAGTTGTAATCACATTTACTATGCCAAGAGCAATAATTGCTGAATCAACTTTAAGTTTTCTTGGGCTTGGACTTTCTCCACCAAGATGTAGCTGGGGCACATTAGCTAGTGATGGCTGGCAGTTTTTAAATACAAACACAAATCTTATTTTATTTCCAAGTTTAATGATTATACTAACTGTTGTAAGCTTAAATGTCATTGGAGATTTTTTAGCTGAAATAAACCAATCAAGAAAAAGCTATATATGACGTAATATAGTAATCATGAAAATTGCTTTAGCACAAATTAATCCAACAATAGGTGATTTTGAGTATAACCTAAACAAGATTTTAAAAAATATTGATCAAGCATCTAAAAGAGACTCAGATTTAATTATTTTTTCAGAACTTGCTTTATGTGGTTATCCACCAAAAGACCTTTTACTAAAAAAACAATTTATTGAAGACAATAAAAAATATTTAAATACATTAGCCCAACAAATTAAATCAACAATTACTATAATTACAGGCTTTGTGGAAGAAAACCAAGATCGAGGGAAAAACCTGTTTGATTCTCTTGCAGTAATTAAAGATAAAAAAATAATCTGCACAAGACAAAAAGTTTTACTGCCAACATATGATGTTTTTGATGAAGACAGATATTTTGAATCTGGCAAGACTATTAAATGTGTTGAATTACTTAATAAAAAAATTGGGCTGTCAATCTGTGAAGATGTATGGCATGATGATTTAAGCTGGACAAAACCTAGATATCATATTGATCCAATAAGCATACTTGCAAAACAAAAGATTGATTTTTTAATAAACTCTTCTGCTTCACCTTATTTTATTGGCAAACCAAAATTAAGAGAAGATATCTTAAAAAAATGTGCAAAGAAACATAAGATCCCTCTTATTTATGTAAACCAGGTTGGCGGAAATGATGAACTTATATTCGATGGCAACTCATGTGTAATTAATCAAGATGGAAATGTATGCTTAAGATTAAAATCTTTTAAAGAAGATTTACAAATGTTTGAGTTTCACAGCAATCAAATTATTGTAAGTAGAGACACTCCGATGGAGTGTCTCTACAATGATATGGACGAATTATTACAAGCAATTACATGTGGTTTACGTGACTACACAATAAAATGTGGTTTTAAAAAAGTTATTATTGGTTTATCAGGCGGAATTGATTCAGCCTTAGTTACAACTATAGCTACCATGACACTGGGGAAGGAAAATGTTCAAGCAATTTTTATGCCATCAAGATACACTTCCCGTGCAAGTTATAAAGATTCTAAAGATTTAGCTAATAACTTAGGAATTGAATTAAAAATAGTTTCAATAGAAGAACCTTTTAAAGCATTTTTAGGTTTACTTAATTCATCTTCTAATCATAACCATACAGAAGAAAACATACAAGCAAGGATTAGAGGTTTAATCTTAATGGCACTTTCAAATCAAAATGGATCTCTTGTACTGTCTACAGGGAATAAAAGTGAACTTGCTGTAGGTTACTGTACATTATATGGCGACATGTGTGGAGGACTTGGGGTAATTTCAGATTTGCCAAAGACATTAGTTTATAAACTGGCACAATATATAAATAGAAAAGAAAATAAAGAAGTTATTCCTATAAGTACAATCACAAAAGCTCCAACAGCTGAATTAAAACCAAATCAAAAAGATCAAGATGCCTTACCACCATATGATATCTTAGATAAAATTTTAAATTCATATGTTGAAGAACATCTTCCATTAAAAGAAATGATAAAGAATGGTATACCAGAAGAAACTATTCAAAAAGTTTGTAATATGATAGATATAAGTGAGTACAAAAGATATCAAGCTGCTCCTGGATTAAAGTTAACAAGCAGGTCATTTGGTCATGGATGGAGGATGCCAATTGCACAACGATACAGAGAACAAATTTAATTTGCGATTAGGACAGGTTGATTTTATTAATTGTTTGCCTGTTAATCTTCCTGTTGAATCAGGTGAGGTAAAAATAAACGCTGAAATCATTAAAGGTGTTCCAAGTGAGTTAAATCAGAAAATATTAACCAATGAAATTGACATTGCACCTGTTTCTTCTCTAACTTATATTGAAAACAAAGATAAATTAATTCCAATTGCCAATATGTGCATTGCTTCAGATGGTTCTAGCGACAGTGTTTTATTATTCTCAAGCTTTCCAATTGAAGAATTAGATGGAGCAAAGATTGCCACAACATATGCTTCAGCTACATCTAATAAACTTCTTGAAGTCTTATTAAAAGAATTTCTTAAGGTAAATGTTATATTCAAAATTGAAAAAGAACCATTAAATGAATTATCAAAGGAATATCCAGCTTGTCTTTTTATTGGTGACCATGCTCTTCTGGAATATTCAAAGATGCCAAGAAATATTTTTATTTATGATCTGGGTTCATTGTGGAAAAAGTATACAGGACTACCAATGGTGTTTGGTGTTTGGGTTGCAAGGAAAGAGGTTGTTGTAGGAGCAGGTCATGACCTGCCCTTAATTGTAGACAAATTACAACAAGCAAAAAACATTGGTTTAGGGATTATGTTTGATCTAGTCATAAAAAAAGCACAAGAAAAAGTTTTAATCTCAAAAGATTTTTATAATAGTTATTTTCAACACTTAAGTTATGAGCTTACAGATGAGTGTAAGAAAGGGCTAGAAGTTTTTGAAGGATACTGCTTACCCACAATGACTCCAGCCGCAACTTAAGCAAACTGGACCACTTTTACATGCAGGGTTCCCAAATGACTCATGAGTGAACTCTGAATGACAGCATGGACATTGGGTTTCATGACCGTGGGCTATCCAGTCCATTCTAGCTCGTACTGCATCATCAAGCAAAAGCATTTTTTCATCAAACTTTATTTCATGCTTTTTTTGAAAAGTTTGTTGTATTGCAACTTTTTTTTCTTCTTTTATTAGAATTTCTTCATTGCTACTGCAATTGCTTGTACCGTTCTTTTGAGTCTCATTAAAAAGTGACAGTTGATATTGACCTTTACAGGCCTCTTTTAAAACTTTGCCAATAGCATCTGGGATTGAACTTGCTTCAATACCAATAATCTTTGGTCCACCTTGAATATTTAGAAGTCCATTTGCAACATCTTCTGGTGGACAACCCCACTTAAGTGCTTTTGTTGCCATTCGACAAATTGCTTCAATCATACCAGAAGCAATCCCACCACCTCTCATAAGGTGGGCAAAAACCTGTCTTGGACCATTTTCATCAAAGTACACATGAACATGTACTGGTCCCTCTGGAGTTAAAACTTCTTCATTAAATCCATACAATCTTTTTGGTCTGATTCTAACCTTATTTTGATCTGATCTTAATTTCTGAGTCTCTAGTTCTTCATCTGGTGTAGTGCTTGCTGAAACTACTTTTAATTCACCTACAGGCAAGAACTTACTAAGCTTACTAATTTCTTGTGCTTTCTTTTCTTGCTGTTCAACAGGCTGACTAAGTCTTGTTCCATCAGGATAAAAAGTAATTGATTTTACACCAAGCTTATAACCCGTCATTGTAGCTTCCCATGCATATTGCCATGGTAAGTCACCTTTTATCATACAGGTATTTGAAAGTGCATTAAAACATTCTGGATATCCGCCTACCCCTTTCTGAATACTAGCTAAGTGAACAATATAGCTCATAGGATCAATTTCAGTATTAATTTTAAAGATCCTTTGAACATCTTCAGGAACTTCTTTTAAACCAGTAGCTTTTTTCCCATTTTTACTAATCTTGTTACAAAGTTCTTGCACTTCTTCTTCAGTTTTTGGCCATGCATTATGCTTTTTCATTGCTTCTTCAAAACCAGGCGCAGTAAACTTTACCCACGTATCTCTAACTTTCCTTGAAAAAACAATCCCATTAAATGGTTCTGGTCCCCAAGATGTCCCACAAAGCTGAGCCATTGTACCTGTAGGTTGCTGATTAATTATGCAACAATTTCTAACTTTCAGTCCTTTTTGTGCATAGGTACTGCCAGGCCAAATCTCATAGACCCCTCTTTCCTCTGCAAGTTTTTGACTGGCTCCAATAGAAGCTTTTGCTAAGTGATCATATAGTTTGGTTACAAGACTATTGGCTTCTTTAGTTCCAAACTCAAGCTCATGCCTGGCAATAAATTCTGCAACACCAGCAAAACCACTGCCACTCCTTCTTTCACGTCTTGCAGTTGAGTTTTGTGCTGAAATTGGGAAGTGGCTTACTGTTGTAACATCATCCATAAATTCAGTTACAATCTCTGCAAGCTCTTCAAGCTTTTCCCATAAATAAGTCTTACTTGCGCTCCAAAAATCTGCATGGGCAGCATGTAAGGTAGTTAGATTACAAATGCCTCTGTATTCAAGACCATCTTTACCAATCTGTGCAGGAAGATTTTGTTCACCACATGGATTACAAGTGCGAAGTTCATAAATGTGCTTGTTTGCATTTGCTGCCTCTACATGATCAGAAAATTGTATACCAGGTTCTCCACCATTTACCATTCCAATACAGATTCTTTTAAAAATATCAGGCGCGTAAAAACAATATGTTCTATCTTTTTTTACTTGGATTTGTCTTCCATCATCAGACTTCAGAACCTGTAACCCTTGTTTAATTGCATTACTTTCTGCTTCTGGGAGCTCGTTTAAGTTTATAGAATAAAGTTCAAAAAGAGGTTCTTTATTTAAGGGATTTACCCTTTGATTCCCAGTAGAGTCTAAAATTGGTTTTGTAAAATCATAAAGGTTACCTTTCCAAGGTTCATCTGCAAAAAAAGGCAGATACCATTCTTTATTTTCAACATGCTGCATAAAGTCACGCACAGCTCTTACAGAGACATTATAGTTTTTCAAGTACTGCTGCTTTGAATAATATTCAAATGATTCTCTACTAAACTGCTCAAGTGTCTTTTGCATGATATTAAGTTCTCTTTGTTTACAAGCAGTTTCATATTTTTTTGGATCAGAATATTCATTAGCATCAATTTTTGGTGTAGCTGCTTCAATCTTTTCATAAACATTAGGTAGGCTTGGTTCTTTGGGTAATTGCTTTTTATCAATAAACAAGGTTATGTCAGGATGGTCACTATCACGAAGTTCAATAAATGCACCTCCACGTCGACCACCTTGAGCAATTGATTGGCCAGCAGGACAGAAAAGTTTCTCTACAAAACGATCTGGACCAGATGCTGTGCTACCATCACTATTTGGTGTTTGCCATGGACGTAATGAGCTTGTATTTATTCCCATGCCCATTGAGCCTTTTGTAGCATCCATAATTTCTGCTGCTGCTTTTTCGATTTCTTCTAAGCTGTCACCTGCATTTGTAACACCACAAGCTGCAAGCCCACCTCTTCTTCTAATACGGCTTGCATAATAACCCATGGCTAGCTCATGCTTATTTGTTTCAACTACGTTAGGGTAAAAAAGTTTTTGTTGCTGACCATATGGATTACTTGCAACTGGACTTTTTATGTCAGAGAGCCATTTTTTAATTTTTTCTTTTTCAGATTTAGGAAGTCTTTCATACTTATGTCTAAGTTCATTTTCAGACATCCAAATTTTATGAGTTGACCAGTTTAAAATTTCTCCATGTGCTTCATACTGTAAAACATTGAGCGAAACTTCAGGGTTTGCATTTATGTTGCAAGGAGTATTTGCAAACATTTTTCTTTCACCCATTGCTTGATAATACTTAGCAGAATTAGTTAAAACAGCTTCATTTTCAAGAGCACGTTCAAGTGTAAGTGAAATAAGTTCATGAGATTTTAAAGCATACTTTAATCTTGCCATACCAACAGAGAGGGCAACCCGTCTCCATGTCTGGCTTATGGTTTCAATGGCATCACCTTTTTCATTTCTTCTGCTATATAGTTTTCTAACTACATCATGGACATTTTCTGGGAAATTAGGCCCGTAGTCAGTCGCCAAAATCTCTTTGGCTTTTTCCTTTGTCAGTTGAATAGATATTTGATTAGTTGATTGGTGTCCTTTATTTTGTGTTGAGCCTGCTGCTATTATTACCATTGCTTTATACCTCTTTAATTATTTAAATTATTTATGAACTTACAACCTCATATATAGTGTTGCCACAAAAACTAAAAATCTTTAGATAATCGCCATACAAAAAAGCTGAACCTATGCTAGTAAAGATATATGTTACTCTAAAAATTGTCTTTGTCATCTGTTTGTGATCTTTCCTTTACGTTTGTTTTTTTTGTTCACAAATGTCATAGGATTATTTAACCATGCAGCTTTCATGATACTAACTCTTACGACATCAAGGTTTCTTATGATTTTTTTTCTGTGGAAATTACAATAACCTTGATTTTATAATACCAGCCTAAAGTCTTTTAACTCTTACCAGTAAAATATCCCAACTAACCTTTTCTGAAATTTTATCTATCTACTATATATAGTGTTGACGGGTATTGATTTGGTTAGTTCCAGGGGACTAATATTGTAGCGTAAAATGTTGATTTAAAGAATATGAAAGTAAGCAAGAAAGAATTTTGGGATGAAAGATATAAAAAAGGCACTATACCATGGGATATAGGGCAAGTTGCACCAGCATTTGTTAAATATTTCCACAGTGGCAAGTCGCAACTTGCCCCTACAACAACAAAAAAAATCGCAGTCCTTGGTTGTGGGAGAGGATACGATGCTTTTTCCCTTGCAAAAAATCACAAATTTAAAGTGTATGGATTTGATTTTTCAGAAAGTGCTATTAAATTTTGCAATAAAATAAGAAAAAGAAAAAAATTAAGCAATACTTACTTTTATAAAGCTGATTTCTTTAAAAACTTAAAAAGTAAAAAATGGAAAAATTGTTTTGATTATGTAATTGAACATACAACTTTATGTGCTATAGATCCCAAAAGAAGAAAAAAATATATTGAACTAATCAATCATCTCTTAAAACCAAATGGAAAATTAGTGGGACTATTTTTTATTAGACCAATTAAACTAGGAGGTCCACCATTTGGAATAAACACTAAAGCAGTTAGAGAATTATTTAAAAAAGATTTCATTGAGGTAAAAAAACTACACTACGAAAAGTGCTTACATAAAGGTAAATTAGAAGGAGATGAATATTTAGGAGTGTTTGAGAAGAAACCTTAAGCTGCACAAGCTGCTGGCGTTTTAGCTCCCACTAATTGTGCAAGCTCAATTAGTCTATTGCTATATCCCCATTCATTGTCGTACCATGAAATAACTTTTACCATTTTGTCACCACAAGCCATAGTCATTTGACCATCTACATAGCTTGAATGTGAATCACCTAGAAAATCCATGCTAACAAGCGGCTCATCTGTAAAAGCAAGAATTCCTTTTAGTGAAGAATTAGCTGCTTGTTTAAGTGCATTATTTACTCCTTCTACTGTGACTGATTTTTTTGTAGCTGCAACAAAGTCTACAACACTTACATTTATAGTAGGTACTCTCATTGCAAAACCATTTAGTTTTCCTTTTAGTTCAGGCAGAACCAAACCAATTGCTTTTGCAGCACCTGTAGTTGTAGGAATCATTGAAACTGCAGCTGCTCTTGCACGACGTAAGTCTTTGTGAGGAGCGTCTTGAAGTCTTTGATCATTTGTATAAGCATGAATAGTAGTCATTAAACCTACTTCTATTCCAAAGTTGTCATTAAGAACTTTTACAACTGGTGCTAAACAATTTGTTGTACAACTAGCATTTGAAATTATGTGATGTTTAGTAGGATCATATGTTTTTTCATTCACACCTATTACAAATGTTGCATCTTCATTTTTTGCTGGTGCACTAATAATTACTTTTCTTGCACCTGCTGTTATGTGTGCTTTTGCTTTAAAAGCATCAGTAAATGCACCTGAACATTCAAGTACAATATCTACTTTTAAATCTTTCCAAGGTAATTTTTCTGGATCTTTTTCTTGAAGAAATTTTATTTTCTTTCCATTAACAATTAATGAGTCTTCACTTTGCGTACACTCACCTTTAAACCTTCCAAAGATGCTGTCATACTTAAACAAGTGCAAAGCACCTACTAAATTACAAAACGGATCATTAATTGCAACTAAATCTAGATTATTTAAACCTTTCTCAACTAAAGCTCTAAGTGCATTTCTTCCTATTCTGCCAAAACCATTAATACTAATTTTTGTCATTTTTATTTACCCCCAAATCCCCTTGAATACAATATCATAGAATGTGACAAAGGAAAATATCATGGATAATTTTGTCAGCATTCGTGGTGCAGCAACAGTTAAAGAAAACAATGTTAAGGAAATCAAAAATACAACTATGGAGCTTTTTAGCAAGATAGTTAAACAAAATAAAATTGACAAATCAAAAATTATAAACATAGTATTTACTGTAACTGATGATCTAGACTCAGTTAATCCTGCAACAGTTATAAGAAAAGAATTTAAATTAGATTCAATCCCAATGCTTTGTGTACAAGAAATGAAGGTAAGAAATGGTTTACCTAAATGCATTCGTGTCATGATTCAAACCTACCATGGCAACCCTAATGGAATTAAGCATATTTATTTAGGAGAAGCAATTAATCTGCGCCCGGATTTAACAGTATAAACAAACATGAAACAAATACCTAATTTAATTTCTATCATCCGTACAACACTTGCAATTGTTCTTGCAATATGGGTTTT
Source organism: Candidatus Melainabacteria bacterium (assembly GCA_016193285.1). NCBI lineage: Bacteria > Bacillati > Candidatus Melainabacteria > Candidatus Melainabacteria bacterium. Next base: position 70,203 of record JACPSL010000038.1, on the reverse strand, counting down.
AAACAATTCTCAAAATAAAATTATTTTAAATTATGCCTTTTGGTTTAGTTGGTTAATAATTCTTCTTGATGGCATTGATGGAATCATTGCAAGAGCTTTAAAAGCTGAAACAGATTTTGGTGCATTTTTTGACATTGCTTGTGACAGAATTGTAGAACTTGTTTACATTGGACTTTTTGTAGCATTAAGATGGATTCCTTTTTGGATTTTAGTTGTTTTTTTAGTTAGAGGTATTCTTGTAGATGGAATAAGAGGGCTTGCTACAAAAGAAGGGAAAACTGCTTTTGGTAAAAAATCAATGATGAAAAGTAAGGTAGGATATTTTTTAACAAGTTCAAGATTTATGAGATTTTCTTATGGTGGAATAAAAGCAATTGCTTTTGCATTTATGTTTTTAGTTCAATCTTCACTACCTCAATATTTAAATCTTGAATTGTTCTTAATTTACTTAATGACTTTTTATTGTGTGATTCGTGGAGTACCGGTGTTGATTGAAGGAAGAAGATATTTTTAAAATAGGTAAACAAGATGTTAAAAGGTCCATAAAAAAATCTTTTACCTTATTTATTTTTTCAGTCACATCTAACTTTCTAACTGCTTCTTTAAATTCTTCTTCAAGTAATTCTTTTAATTTGTTTAATTGAAAAGATAAAATCATGACAAAAGAAGATAATTTGTTTACAACATCGTTGTAGAGTCGCCCCAATGGGGCGACTCTACAAACAATTAACGAAATCATGTTTGTTATTCCATTTAAAATTACGTTGCCAACTTTTTGAATTACATTTACAAAGATATTTTGATTTGTTATTTGTAATTGTTTTAAAACATTTTTATCTGTGTTTAAAAATTCACTTGTAAAATTCCTAAGCATTGCTTGAATTTTTTTATTGCTTAAGAAATTAGATAGCATCATGCTTACTGCTATACGATCAAAATGTGGATCATCCCCGCCACCTCCACCGCCACTCTTACGAAGCTTTTCTAAAAGTTCATCCCAATACTTTTGGTTTAACTTTGCTTTTTCTAAACTTGCTTCAAACATTGCTTTAGATGCAATTAGTCTTGAATTATCAATTAATTTAAAATTTACACGCATTGATATATTTCCTCCATATTTTGTTTTTTGGGTTTCGTGGTCTGCACCCTGTCACTTGTGTCCTGTACAGGACTCTTTGTAAACAAGGATTTATCAAAGATAAAACTATTATTGTCTTTTTTAAGTAAGTTCTTTCCTAACAAGAAACCAAGTGGTAATGCAAGTCCGCAGACTAAAGAAAATATTGTGCTAAACACATTAGAGTTTGCTTCTGTATGTAGTTGTTTTGCTATTGCCATATCTGAAACAATCCTTCCATCATCTGTAAGCCATCTTGTCCCACTACTATCAGATAAAATATTTCCTGAGGTCGAGATATCTTCACTACTATTTAAAATTCTCCCTATTGTTTTATTTGCAGCTCTTGCTAGTAGAGAATCCCACAAATGAATGCTAGATCTAAGCATTAGTCCGTTTACCTCATCAAATCTTGCTGAAACATTTTTAAATTTCTCACCAATTTGAAAAGAAAGCATTGGTCCAAATAAGACAAGAAGTGGTGCAGGGATATTGTCACTTAATTTCATTGCACTTGCAGAAACTGCAGAGTAAATAAGATGCATAAAGGGGATTCTTTTAAATTCTCCATCAAGTAAGGTTGTAGCGATTTTCTTATTACCTAAAACTTTCTTTCCAATATTTGTAAATGATGCAAAGCCTGTAAGCCCAAGAAGTCCTGTTACAAAAGGTATGCCTAACTTGCTTGTGCCTAAAAGATTTCCTAAGTTAAATGCCACTGTTTGAGGGAAACTTAAAATGCTTTTTACAAGTCTGCCTTCAAGAGTACCAAAAGGTATTTTATAATCTGCAAGATCAAACAATTTTCCAATAAAAGGCATTGAAGTCATGAATGCAACAGAGCCTAGGAGTACTTTTCCAGTCGAATTAAAAACAGATGTAAAAGTGTTTCCAATATTTGCAAAAAGAGAATCCAGAATATTTGTGCTTCCTTGTGCAACAAAACCATCAAGATTATTCCATGACATTTTATGTTTCCGTAACTTTTCAGGTATTAAAAATCCAAGTGAAGTTGTAAGCCCTGCAAAAAATGAACTTGCTTCAGAATTTTTTAGTGCAAAATCTGTTGTTTTGCTCGCAAGCATAGAATCCAGATGATGAATAGAAGCTCTGCCAAGAATACCTGAAATGTTGTCATTGGGTAATGATAAAGATTTGGTTTCATTATTTGTTATTGCTCTTCCTAAACAAAAAATACTTAGCCCGCCTCCAAGAAAACTTGGGAGAGAGTATTTAGCACCTTCTTCACCAATACGTGAGAAGATAGAATCAATAAAATGTAAAGAGCCACGTATTGAATTTGCACCTAAAGAAAATATTGAAAACTTAGTTGATAAAAGAGGATGATCTTTTATAAAAGAAGCTAAGAGTGATAAAGCAGCAAGACTAAAACCAGCTCCAAGGTTTATTTTCTTTGCAAAGTATGCTCCAACACCTGAGAACAATGAATTAATTACACCCATACCAGCAAATCTAAATTGACCACAAACAGTATTTAAGTTTGCTTTTAAATTTAATGTTGAGTTTTGAAACTTAAATCCTTTTGTTTCAGATTCTTCAAACTCTTTCTTTGACATCTCACAGTCATCTAACTCTTGATTAGAAAGCAGTAGAGTATCTGCCTGTTCAGATTGAGAATATTGTTTTAGTGAACCTGTTAAATAAAATGAAAATAAATTCGATATTCGCAAATTAAAAATCCCTTCCGAGCCTCGCAAAAGAGTTTTTTATGTAAATCTTTATTTGGTATTCCGACTATTTAAACGGTTGCGGGTCAGTGTAGGACTTCCACCATGCTTTCCCAACAAAAAGATTTATATACAAGAAAAATAATACTATAAGTTGTGCTCTTTATCAAGAAACTAATATTTTTTCTTTCTTTATTTCAGCATTTAAAAACTTATATATTTTATTAACAACTGCTTTTGATGTTTTAATTGTGTCATTAATAGATATTCCTTTTAAATAACTACCAGTAAAAAAGATTCCGTAATTAGTATCCATTAATTTCTCAATTTGTTTTATCTTTTCTAAGTGACCTATTTCATATTGAGGTATTGCATTAGGGTGTACTTTTAAATGTATTGTTTCAAGTGAGCCAGGATTTACAATATGCATTGATTCGCAAACTTCTTTTGTAGCTAAGTTAGAGATTTCTTCATTTGTTTGTTCTGCTACTTTTCTATGATATGCACCTCCAATATAAGAAGTTAATAAAGCTTTGCCCTTTGGAGCTCTAGTTGGAAATATTGATGATGAGTATAGTGTACCTAAAAGTTTTCTGTGTGGCTCCCTGGTACATAAAAAACCAAAACCATTTAACTCAAAATTAATTTTTGATTTGTCTATTAACTGGTTTACTACTGCAATTGGATAATATTCAATATTAAAAAAGTCCTTAACGAAATTATCCGGGAAAAGATAACTAAAATCGTTCATCTTATAACTAGGAATTGCAAATAAAATTGAATTGGTTGTGTAGTTTATAGTTTTATTATTAGCTTTAAAGTTAACAATAAAAAAGTCTTTTGCTCTTGTAATCTCTATATTTTGTACATTTAAACTGATCTTGCTTTGTAATTCTTTGTAAAGTGTATTCGGCAATACTTCCATTCCTTCATCAAAAGAATGAAGTGTTAACCTCTTAAAAGATTTTTTAAAATCTCGTGACAAAATAAAACCTAAAATAATACTGTTATATTTATTTTCTAATTCTTTGAACTTTGGAAAAATTGCATTAGCTGAAAGTTTCTTAACATCTCCCGCATATACACCACTTAAAAAAGGCTGAATTAAATTTTTTAAGATTTCTCTTCCAAATCTTCTTGAGATAAAGTCTTCAACTGACTCTTCTTGTATTTCTTTCTTAATAAATAATTCTTCAAATAAAGTAAATTTTGCATCTCTAGACAATATGTTAGTTTTAAAAAATTCTAAAAAGCCAGTTGGCACCCGCAGTAACTCTCCATTTTTATAAATGTATCTATTTTTTGAAGAAGGATCAGCTTGAATTAATCTTTCTTCAAGCCCTAAATCTAAAATTAGATCTAAAACTTCTTTACTTGAAGATGAAAAAGTATGTGGCCCACTTTCAATAAGGCAACCATTTATATTAAGTGTTTCAATACTACCAGCAATTCTATTTGACATTTCTAATATTTGAAAATCAATATTTTTTTTATAAAGTTCATGTCCTGCTCCTAGACCAGCAATACCAGCTCCAATAATAATTACATCTTTCATTTTGTAATGAGTACTTCTTTAATATCTACCTTATTCTTTTCAAGACAATTAACTACTTGATTATATAATGCTTGGATTAAATATTTGTCAGTGTTTAATGAAGGTACTCGTAAAAACTTTTTAATCCCAGACTTAATTGCAATGTCTTTATAAAGCTTCCCAATTTCAAAAATAGTTTCCACATGTTCACACACAAAACTAATAGGTACAACTAATATATTTGCATTTTTGTTTCTGCTGCCAATTTCTTTTATAACCACATTAGTTGCTGGTTCAAGCCACTTTATAGGTCCAACCTTGCTTTGGTATGTAACATGGTATCTTCTTTTCCAATTTAGTTTCCTTATAATTTCTTCTGCTGTTTCAATAATTTGCCTTTGGTAAGGGTCTCCTTTTTTTATGTTAATCATCGGTATACTATGTGCACTAAAAATCATCTCTGTGCTCCTAAGATCTAAATTATTTAGAGATTTTTCAATTAAGTAAACATACGAATCTATGTAATCTTCGTCTTTGTACCATTCTTTAATAAATAACAATTCTAATTCCCCCCTTTCTTTTACAAGCCAATTCTTTACTATAAGTTCTACTGATCCAGTTGTTGTAAATGAGTATTGAGGATAAAGTGGCAGAACTACAACTTTTTTATATCCTTTTTCTTTAATTTCATCTAATACATTTTCAATCAATGGTTTACAATAACGAAAACTAATAAAAACATCAACTAACAAATTATTTATGTTAAATAGCGCTTGTAGCTTTTCAGCTTGCAAGTATGTAATTGGAATTAAAGGGCTCATTGGACCAATTTTTTTATACATCTTACTTGAGGCTTGATTTCTTAAGTTTGAAATTAGCCAGGCAAGGGATTTTCTGTATAAAGCTGGAAAATTTAAAACCACTGGATCTGAAAATAAACTATATAAAAAAGGCTTGATTGAAGATAAGCTGTCTGGTCCACCAAAATTGACAAGCAATACAGCAATTTTTTTAAATTGATTTTGAATATATTTTTTGTCTTCCATTTTTATTTTGTAAATAATAATCAAAAGCAGATGCAATATTACGTAAAAAGAACTGGCCTTGCTCAGTTACTTCTATATTGGAGAGCAGTTCATCATCTTCTAGTTCTTTTAATTTTTCTAGTTCATTAGAAAAATACTTATCAAAATCAATATTATATTTCTTTTCTATTTCAGACTTATCAACTACACCATGACATAAGATTTTCATAATAATCTCTTTTCTTAAAAGATCATCTTTGTTTAATATAACTCCTCTAAAAAGAGGAATCTTACCCTTATCTAAGGCAGTATAGTAAGGATTTAACTTTTTTACATTCTGTGAATAAGTATTTTGAATATTACTTATTGCTGTAATACCAAAACCATAAAGATCACATCCTATTTTTGTTGTATAGCCTTGGAAATTCCTATGCAATGTTTTATTTTTTCTTGCTATTGCTAATTCATCATTTGGCTTAGCAAAATGATCTAAGCCAATAAAAATAAATTCATTTGCTGTTAATGCTTCTACTGCATATTTAAAAATATCAATTTTTACTTGTGAGCTTGGCAAGGTTTCATTTAATATATATTTTTCTTGATGGGGAATTAACTCAGGCAAATGTGCATAGTGAAAGAGTGCTATCCTGTCAGGATTAAGTTTTAAAATTAAATCCATTGTTTTTGCAAAACCTTCTTTGCTTTGATATGGCAACCCATAAACAAGATCTACATTTATAGAATTAAAACCTAAATTTCTTGACCAGTTAAAAATATTGCTTGTTAATTCAAATGGCTGTATTCTATTAATTGATTCTTGAACCTTAAAATCAAAATCCTGGATGCCCATGCTAAGCCTATTAAAGCCTAGCTTTGAAAGACATTCTAAGTGTTCATAAGTAGTTACTCTTGGATCTGCTTCTACACTAATTTCACAATTTTTTGAGATGTTAAAACTTTCTCTTACTGTAGTAAAAAGAGCATTTAATTCAAAAGGATTAAAGTAAGTAGGTGTTCCTCCGCCAAGATGTATTTGTTCAACTAATCTACTATTATGAACTAACTGACTAAGATTTCTTATTTCTTTTTTTATGTGTTCCAGGTAAGATTCCGTAATTGATTTTTTCTTACTTATAACAACATTACATGCGCAAAAATGACACCTGCTTTCACAAAAAGGCAAATGAAAATAAAGTGAGACTCCTGACTGTTTTTCATTTGCAATTTCATTTGCATTTAACAAATCTTCTTTTGAAAAATTATTTGTCCATTCTGGTGCAGTTGGATAGCTAGTGTAACGAGGGATGTTAACAGAATATTTTTTTAACAAGCCAGTATCTAATTTTATTTGTGGTTTCAATAACATACTTATTCATAATGCCATCACCGGTTCATTTGCAAATTCAAAAACAGTATCAATCATTGCATGGACATTTTCAACTGGTGTTACTGGTAAAACTCCATGTCCAAGATTACAAATGTAACCTGTTTGCCAGTTTTTAATTGATTGGATCATGTTTTTAGTTTTCTCACGAACTATTGTTTGATCTGTAAGTAAAGCTGCTGGATCTAAATTACCTTGAATCCCAATGCTTGAACCATAGCTATCTCTTATCTCCTGTAAATTACTTCTCCAGTCTAAACTTAATGCAGCAACCTTTAACATAGATATTTTTGGTAAAAGGTGATTTGAATTATTTGAATATAAAATAATTGGTGTTTTAAGAGGCATTAAATCACTAAGTAAGTGTTTTAAATATGGCAAGGCAAAAGTTTTATAGTCATCAAGAGATAGTACTCCAGCCCAAGTATCAAATATTTGTAAGACACTTGCACCTGAGTTTACTTGCATAGTTAAATATAAAAACAAAGTATTTGTAATTTTGCTTAGTAGCTCATGTGCTAACTTTGGACTTGAATATAAAAATTGTTTTGTACAGTTAAAATTATTAGAGCTATAACCTTCAGTCATATAACAAAACAATGTCCATGGTGCTCCGCTAAAACCAATTATTGGGACTTTTTTACCAATTTCTTTTTTTAAGATATTTATTGCTGTTAAAGTAGGATAATTTTCTTCATTTGCAAGTGGGATCTGTAATTTTTTAATATCTTTTTCAGAAGAAATTAAATTATTTATTTTCGGCCCTTCTTCAGTAAACTCAAGCTCCAGTCCCATTCTTTGTGCTGGAAGTAAAATGTCCGAGAATACAATTACTGCATCTGTATTAAACCTTTTATAAGGCTGCAAACTAACTTCTGCTGCAAGTTCAGGATTATTACATAGCTCTAAAAAACTAATTTCAGATCTAATTTTCTGGTATTCAGGAAGATATCTTCCTGCTTGTCTCATTAACCAAATTGGTGGTCTTGGAACAATTTCATGGTTTAAGGCTTTTAATAAAAGATTGTTAAACATAAGAATATTATATCTTAGCTATTCTACTGTTACCGATTTAGCTAAATTCCTCGGTTGATCAATATCTCTTCCTAAATATTCTGCTATGTAATAAGCTAAAAATTGCATGGGTATTACTGTTAAAAATGGACTTAGTATTTCTGATACAAGTGGTATGTGTAAAACAGTATTAAAAACACTGTCAACTTTTTTATCACCATCACAAGCAACTGCAATCATTGGTGCAGATCTACTTTTTGCTTCTACACTGTTTTGAAGAACACGATCATAAGTCTCGCCTGGAACAATAATTGAAACAACAGGAACATTTGGATCTAAAACTGCAATTGGGCCATGTTTCATCTCACCTGAAGCATAACCACTTGCATGAATATAACTTAACTCTTTTAATTTTAATGCAGCCTCAAGTGCAATTGGATAATTTATTCCTCTTCCAATAAAAACAAAATCTCTTTTATCTCCATATTTTGTAACTTGTTCCTGATAGTATTCTGCTCGAGTAAGTGTTTGATCAATTAACCTTGGAATTGCTCGGAGGTCTTGTTTTATATTTTGGAGGTGGGAATCCAGAACTCGGAACTCAGAGATATAAATAGCTAATAAATAAAGTACAGTAATTTGAGCAATAAAAGTTTTTGTTGCAGCAACACTTACTTCAACACCAGCATTGCTTATAATTAAATTTTCTTTTGAAAGATCGGTTAAAGCTGATCCTTCTCTATTTGTTATACCTATTAAGTTAGCACCACTGCTTATAGCTTTCTTAATAGCTGAAAGAGTGTCTGCTGTCTCACCTGATTGACTTATAGCAATTACAAGAGATTTAGGTGTAAGCAGTACTGCTGAATTTAAGTACTCACTTGCAAATTGAACTTCTGTTGGAAGCCCTGTTAAAGTTTCTATAACATGCTTACCAACTAATCCTGCATGATAAGCTGTACCACATGCAAGAATTAGGATGCGATCTACAGTCTTTAAATACTCCTTATCCAAACTTAAATGATTAAACTGAATCTTATTTGCCTGCAAAAAATTACTTAGTAAATTAGAAACTACATCTGCTTGTTCATTAATTTCTTTTGCAAGATAATGTTTAAAACCTCTTTTATCTAAAAAATCCTGCGTCTTAGTAACAATCTGAATAGTCTTTTTTACTTTTCCACCACAAAAATTAAAAAACTCAACTTTATGGCTTGTAATCTCAGCAATTTCATTATCACCAAGTCGTATAACTTTATCAACAAAACGACTTACTGTAGGTAAATCGCTTGCTAGATAATTTTCTTTTTTACCAATTCCAATTACAAGTGGAGATTCTTTTCTTACAGCATAAATTTTATTTGGTTCATCTTTAAATATAATTGCAAGTGCATAGCTCCCTTCAAGTTCATTTACTGCCTTACAAATAGCATCTAGAATAGATTTTGAACTTTTTAAATAACTAGCAATTAATTGAACAGTTACTTCTGTATCAGTCTCACTTAAAAATTTTATTCCTAGATTAACTAGCCCTTTTCTTACCTCTTGATAATTTCTAATTATTCCATTATGAACAACTGCAATTTTTTCATCATGATCAAAATGTGGGTGAGCATTAATATCTGAAGGTTCACCATGTGTAGCCCATCTGGTATGCCCTATACCACAACTTACATGACCATTTGTACTATTACAATTTTTCCCATTTTTTAAAATCTCTTCAAGCTTAGAAAGTTTACCAATAGACTTTATAACATTTAAGTCATTGTTTTCATAAATAGCAATTCCAGTAGAATCATATCCTCTGTACTCAAGAGAGCGCAAACCCTCAAGCAATATAGGAATTACTCCTTTGTCACCCACATAACCAATAATGCCACACATGGTTATGATTATATCGCAGCATTGCTAGGATAATCCTAATGCTTTTTTTGCCGAATTAATTACTTCTTGCAATATACCTCCACCCTTTGAAATAATTTCAGGTAGGCCACCGTTATTACTAATATATGCTGTAAGTGAAGAAACAGTAGGAATACAATTTATATCATCACATCCACAAACAGTTTTATCACAACTTAGCCCAGAACTTACAGTAGATGGTTTTGGAATTAATTTTGTTGACAAAGAACTATTAGCACTGCTTATAGTCTGGACGAAATTTAAAGTTACATCTCCTTTTGAAAAATCTGCTTGAAGTTTTGCAGTAAATGCTCCATCTTTACCACTGGTTATAGTTACTGAATCAAATGCAGTCGTTGAATCCTTTGCAAAAGATTCAATTTTTATTTTTGATCCACTTATTGAAGCACCCTTTTCTGCATTAATTGCCAATATTGAATTTGCAATTGTTACCATGATCTTATTTGTGTCTGGTGCTGTTAGAGATGAAATTATTTTTGTAAAATCTACAATTTGCGGAGTACCTAATGCTGTGTCTCTGGAAGTTAAACTAGCTAAATCAGCATTTGTAGTAATTTGTAATGCTGCTGTTGCTTCATTAACTGCACTACCAACAACTACATTTTGTGCAAGTGCACGAGTAGAATCAACTGCAAATGAAGAAAAGTTCTGTGGGTTAGATGGATTTGTGGAATTGTTTACTGAGAGCCCGCCAGGCACATTTATAATGGCTCCTGAAACTGGCTCAAAAAAAGCTAAAGAAATAGTGGAGTCTTTATCGGTAGTACTTGCTGAACTTAAAAGCAGATTTTTAATTTTAATTATTGTTTTAGTTGTTCTTGGATTGGTGCCAGTAGGATTTTTTCTAAGAGAAATTACTAATGTCCCAAATGGTGCATTTAAATCATCTGAATTTGTTTTAACTATGTAAGGCTCTGAATTAACAATAAATGAATTATCAGAAAAAGTAATATCTGAAGCACTTGGTACTTTTGAAAACAAAGTAGTAGAAGTTGGAATAAGCCATAAATTAACTGTATTATTTTCTGCATTAGAAGATACAGATGGATTTATCAAAACAGGAGAAGAAAAACCACCTACTGGAATACTTTCATTATGTAGTTCTTCTATCTGAATAATGTTACTTGTCGTACTAGATCCACCTATTAAAACTGGAGTAGTACTAACTTCATTTGTTGAAACTTCACCCTTTTGTGAAGTAGCAGTATCTGTAGCATAACTAATCTTTGCTGCAGCACTTGGTGTGCCAAGATCAGCAGTGCCTAATGTTTCAGTCATCGTTGGATTGTTAATTGCATTTTGTGCAGTTATAGTTGCAGTAAGAGGCCCAGTTACATCACTTGGACAAAAAATATCTTGTGAATCAAGTTTAATTAAAATAGAATCAATCATATTTACATCAGCTATTGTATTAAACGAAGTAATTACAAACCTAATTTTTGCTGGTGTAGAACTAGTTGCTGGAACTAAACCATTAGCAGCAGTTAAAAGTCCACTTGCTGCATTACAATCAATAGCTAAACCATTAGTAGAAGTACAAGTAGGAAAAGAAAAATCATTAAGGAGAGATAGATTTGAACTTGCACCCACAATGTCATCGTCATCATCAATAACATCACACCCTATTGGTAAACTAATTTCAAAAATTGTAATGGCTAATCCTCCTAAACGAGATACAAGTGAATTAAAACCTGTAGGTTCACCAGAACTTGTAACTCCACTTGTATTCCCTGCTGTTTCTGAAATTAAAATTCCTCTCCCAAGTCCTTGAACAACTGGATCAGCTTGAACAGTTATTCCGTTTGTAGTAGTTAGTTTTGCACCTCCAACAAAAAAAGGCACCATATCACATAATGAACCACCAGAGCTACTAATATTTGACTGAACACTTTCTGAACTTGACTGTAAGCTCGATAAATTTAAACCAGTAGTTGTTGTAGTATCTCCTTGTAGTTTATTTACACAAATATTTCCATCATTAAATAAAGGAATTCCTTTAACATCAAATGCAGCAAGTGCAGATTGATGAGTTAAGAAAATAAATAAAAGAGAGAGATTTACAAATTTTTTATAAATTTTCAATTTTCAATTCTCCAATTCTCTATAATCCATATACCCATGTAGAGGCTTGCCACGACAAGCCTCTACTGATTATCTTGAATTAACCACCCATGTATCACCAGCATTTAATACTTCTTCTAGAGATGCTCTTGGTTTCTTTTCTTTTGCGATTTTTTCTTGTTCAAATAAACGTTCTTGATAAGTAGGTTGTATAACTTGTCTTAAGATTCCAAATGCTACTGGGAATTCTTCATTTTCAACACCCATCTGGCCAATTACATAAGCAAGACCTCTGTCTTCAACTTTTGAATTATAAATTAGTGCATCTTTCATGCTTCCATTTGCTACATCAATTATTTCAGGATGAAAACCATTTAGTTTAATTGCTTTATCATGGTTCTTCTTAAAAACAAGTGGTTTACCGTCTTCTAAATAAACAGAATGATCATCTTTAAGATCTTTTTCTGTGAAATCACGAAATGCATTATCATTAAACACCAAACAGTTTTGATAAATCTCAACAAATGCAGTTCCTTTATGTGCTGCTGCTTTCTTAAAAACTTCTACCATGTGTTTAACATTTTTATCTACTGTTCTTGCTACAAAAGTTGCACCTGCACTAATTGCAATTGAAATTGGATTTACTGGATTATCAATTGAACCAAAGGGGGTTGATTTTGTTTTTTTGCCAAGTTCAGAAGTTGGCGAGTATTGTCCTTTTGTTAAACCATAAATCCTGTTATTAAACAAAAGAATTTTAAGATCCTGATTTCTGCGAATTGCATGTATAAAGTGATTGCCACCAATAGCTAATGCATCACCATCTCCCGTTGCTACCCAGACAGAAAGATCAGGGCTTATAGATTTTACTCCTGTTGCAACTGTAAGTGCCCGGCCATGTATTGTATGAAAACCATAGCAATTCATATAATGTGGAAACCTGCTTGAGCAACCAATCCCTGAAACAAAAACAAATTTTTCTTTTGGTATTCCAAGTGTTGGCATAACAGTTTGAAGGGCAGATAAAATTGCATAATCTCCACAACCAGGACACCACCTGATATCATTTTCTGATTCAAAATCTGCCCTTGTATATTCTTGTGGTTCGTTTATTACCATCTTCTCTTTATTGTCCTATGCCCTTTCGTCGTCTCTCCGTTGCCCTATAGTTTGTTCTCTCCCCCTCTCGCCGTTACGCCGTTACGTTTTTAGCAGCTCCTCCGCTGCTTCAACAATTGCATTTACTTTAAGTGGTTGTCCACTTATAATGTTAAATCCCTGAGCATCAACTAAATACCTGGCTCTAATTAATAACTTCAATTGGCCTAAGTTAATTTCTGGTATTAAGATTTTTTTGTAATTTTGTAGTATGTCTCCAAGGTTTTGGGGGAATGGATTTAAACATCTAAGATGAGCATTAGAAACTTTATAGCCTTCTTTAATTAATTTTTCTGTTGCTTCATTAATAGCTCCCAATGTACTACCCCAACCTAAAATCAACAAGTCACCTTTTTTTTCACCACATATTATTGTTACATTAGGAATATCATTTGCAATTTGAGCAATCCTACTAGCACGAATTCTTACCATTGCATCGTGATTAACTGGATCATAACTAATTCTTCCTGTTGTTTGTTCTGACTCTACACCAGTTAGCACATGTTCCAGCCCAGCTGTTCCAGGAATTGCCCAAGGCCTTGCTAAAGTTTTTTCATCACGAAGGTAAGGGAAGAAACCATCCACTTTAGTTCGAAAGTTTACTTTTATTTTTGATAATTCAGATAGTTGAGGTATTCTCCATGGTTCAGAACCATTTGCAAGATAACCATCTGATATAAAAAATACAGGTGTCATGTATTTTATTGCTATTCTTATTGCTTCAAGCATGGTATCAAAACAATCACTTGGGGTAGCTGCTGCAAGTATTGGGAGCGGACTGTCTCCATTTCTTCCAAACATTGCCTGAAGCAAATCACCTTGTTCTGTTTTTGTAGGTAGTCCTGTGCTTGGTCCACCTCTTTGAATATCACAGATGATTAATGGCAGTTCTGTTTTTACTGCTAAGTTAATAAATTCAGATTTTAAGCATACACCTGGGCCACTTGTTGTAGTTACACCAAGTCCACCTGCAAAGCTGGCTCCTACTGCAGCTCCAATTGCAGCTATTTCATCTTCTGCTTGAAATGTTCTAATTCCAAAATGTTTGTATTTTGAAAGCTCATGAAGAATATCACTTGCAGGAGTTATTGGATAGCTTCCTAAAAATACTGTAAGCCCACTTAATTGTGATGCAGTAATTAGTCCAAGAGCAGTTGCTTCATTTCCTGTAATATTTCTATATCTCCCTGGTGTAATTTTTGCTTGTTTAATTTCAAAATTTGAAATAAAAGTTTCAGTTGTTTCTCCATAGTTATAACCTGCTTTTAGAACTTTTAAATTAGCTTCTAATATTTCTGGTTTGTCAGCAAATTTTTTATTTAACCATTTAATTGTTGGTTCCATTGGCCTTGAATAAAGCCAGTACATAAGGCCAAGAGCAAAAAGATTTTTACTGCGATCAATTAACTTACCAGGCAAGTTCATACCTTCAAGAGCAAGTTGTGTAAGCCTTGAAATTTCAATTGGAAAAACTTGATGTTTTTGACTAAGATTATCATCCAGTGGATTTGTCTCATATCCAGCTTTCTTATAATTTATTTCTGTAAAAGCATTTGAGTTTATAATTAGCATTCCACCAGGTTTTAAATCTTTTAAGCTTGTTCTTAGGGCAGCTGGATTCATTGCTACAAGAACATCAAGAATATCACCTGGCGTATGAATATCTTTACTACTAAAATGAATTTGAAAAGCACTAACCCCGGCTAATGATCCAGCAGGTGCACGAATTTCTGCTGGAAAATCTGGAAATGTGCTTAAATCATTTCCTACAATTGCAGTTGCATTTGTAAATTGACCACCAGTAAGTTGCATTCCATCACCAGAATCACCAGCAAATCTAATTATAGCTTCTTCTAGTGTTTCAACTCTTTTTTGTTTTTGTTCAGTTAGTGTCACAATAAAATTGTACCTTAATTTTTACTTTTCTGTAGGCAGAACTATAGGCTTTGTAATTTCAATAGGCCATGGAACCAACTTAAGGATTTGTTCTCCTGATTTTTTATTTTTTACAGCATAAGCAATAGCTAGTAAATTACCCTTTTGTTTAAAAAGCAAATAATCATCCTTTTTAATTTTTATTATAACTGTTGAGTCATCTATATCCATGTCCATTTTTTTCTTTTCAAATTTTTCTTCTAATAAATTAAACACGGATTGTGCTGTCTCTTTTTTTATATAACGAGCAAGGAGTAGTTGAATAGTATCTTTGTCTTTATCTTTAATGTCTTCAGAAAGTTGATACTCTGCTTTAATAATTCCTTCTGATTCTTTTATGTTTAAATTGGAAAAATCAATATCAAGATCATTATTTGCTAAAAATCTTTTACAGCATATTTCTCCTAAACAATATTTCTCTGAACCCTGAACACGATACAAAGCAGGTAATTGAATGGCAACAACTGGCGGTAATTTTTCAGCTTGTATGTTTTTAGAGCTATCTTGGCTGTACAAAATTATAAACTCTTTAGAGGTAGCATCATTTTCAGTTAGTGCATGAATATCTATATAATAATTCCCTTTCCAAAAATTTAGTAACTTATTTGACTCAGTAACGTTTCTGCCAACCTTAAGTTTTGACACTTCACCATAATGAAAGATTGTATAAGCACTATAAGCACCCGCAAGATCTTTAAACTTATAAATTAATACTTCTACCGTGGACAATTCTTGTTTATAAGAAACTTTTAAAACCTTTTCTATACCTGATTCATATAAAATATCTTGTTTATCTAATAAATAAAAAGGGATTTCACTACCAGCTTTCCAGACTTGAGGACTTTCAAAAAGCACCCAATCCTTATAAAGCGTACTGTCAAGTACTGGTAAAAGCAAAACTAATTCATCATTTGCTGGAATTTCAGGAAGAGGAGATGGTGAAACTTGCAAAGGTGGATTTATTAACTCATCATATTTTTTTACTGCATTAGTTTGCGAATATGACTCTAGTGA
Organism: Candidatus Melainabacteria bacterium; assembly: GCA_016193285.1. NCBI lineage: Bacteria > Bacillati > Candidatus Melainabacteria > Candidatus Melainabacteria bacterium. The sequence continues at coordinate 54,350 of JACPSL010000038.1, read as the reverse complement.
GAGACAGAGAAGCAGAAAAGCAAGGAAGTAAAGAAGAATAAAAATTTTTCTCTGTTTCTTATTCATACAATTACAAAATTATTTTAGCACTTAGCTTCTACAGCTATAATATCTGATGTGCCTAATTTAAAACACATAAAAGTTCGAATAAAGTCTATTAAGAGTACTCAAAAAATTACTCAAGCAATGAAATTGGTTGCTGCAAGTAAGGTTAGAAAAGCACAAACAAGGGTTTTAAATTCAAGACCGTATACTCAAAAGGTAAGTGACTTTGCACTAAGAACAGTAAGTGCAATATCTTCTCTTGATAAGAAAGAAATACCATTAATGAATGAAAGAGAAGTAAAAGCTTTAGCAATTATTGTAATTAGCTCTGACAGAGGACTTTGTGGCAGTTACAATACAAACATAATTAAAAAAACTACTCAAAGAATTCTTGAGCTTGAACAAGCTGGTGTAAAATCAAAATTAATTCTTGTTGGAAACAAAGCAAATAATTTTTTTAGAAGAGCAAAAGTAGAAATAATAGAAAGCTTTACTCAACTTCCAGCAATTCCTTCAGTAGAACTAGCTAATTTAATTGCATCAAGTGCAGAGAATGCTTTTATAAGTAAAAACGTTGATCAAGTAGAAATCATTGGAACAGATTTTATTTCAATGTTAAGAAATCAAGTTTATGTAAAACATTTTTTACCAATTGTTGAGGAACGAACCGGCGAAGGGGTAAACCAGCAAAGAGACAATGGATTTGTCTTATTTGAACCATCATTAAATAATGTCCTAGAATATTTACTTCCTTTATATCTAAGCAACGTTATCTTTCATGCTTTGTTAGAAGCTAATTGTAGTGAGCTTGCAAGTCGTATGAATGCAATGTCAAGTGCTACAAAAAATGCAAAAGAATTAATTGATAACCTAACTATTGTCTATAACAAAGCCAGGCAGGCTGCTATTACTCAGGAGCTTACTGAAATTGTTGGTGGAGTTGAGGCACTGAGGTAAGAATTGAGAATTAAAACCTCGCAGTGGTAAACTATATATAGTTCTCAGGATTTAGAAACTATATATAGTTATATGAATTACAAAGAACAAATTAAGTTAATTCAAAAAGTTACTGGCCTAAATCAGGATGAAATAGCTAGAAGATTAGAAGTTACTTTTGCAGCTTTAAACAGATGGCTAAATGACAGAGCTGTCCCGCGTGAAAATCTTAAAAAGAAAATAAATAAACTTTATACTGAACTTACTGGTGAAGAAAGCAAAAGTGAAAATATAAAAGAAGCAAAGAAACAATTCATTAAAAAAAAGCAAAAAGAACATAAAAACATTTTATAGATTTTATAGAAGATGCAGTTTTAGAAGGTTATAGAATTGTAGAAAGAAAGCTAAATTAAAATTAGTCAGGTAATTATTTCCAACACCTGGTTTCATCTATACATAGACTTGGAGTTTATCACAAATTAGTTTGCCATTCTTTTCTGGATTTAAGAATTGAAATAAACATACAGCACCAAGTTCAGGTAAGTTATCTATCGGAGCTGGACCAATAAGAAATGGATTTGCTAAAAAATTTTCTCCTTTGGGAGTTACATTTTCAATAATAGTAATTGCTTCACGAGCTGATGCTTCGATAACTCTTGCCATTCTTTCTATTAATTTCTTATCACCTGCTTTTTGAGCTATATACCAGAGATTCCTTTTGGATTCTGCATCTAAATTGAAATTGATTTCTATCTTCTTTTTTTGGGGAGTATGAAAAGAAAAGCTCTGTAGATTTATTACAAGATTTTGGGAAGGAATTTGTAAAAATATTCCTTTCTTTCTATATCTCTGGTACATTTCAGCTCTTGATTTTTCTATATCATAAGGTGGCTCTTTAAGTGTTCTCTTATCAGCATCAATAGATGCTCCTTCAATAACTAATTCATTATTTTCCCCCACCTTGATTAAAAATAAACCCATTACATTTGCCGTAGGAGGAAGATTTGGTAACTGGGCATTTCCAATAAATGGTTCACCTTCTTTCATTAAGAAGCCAGAATTAATGTCTACATATGAAACAGCGTCACAAGCTGCTGTTCCTATTGCTTCTTCTAGCTTTTCTACTCTTTGATTAGTTCCAAGTCCTGCAGCTAATTTTAAGAGATTTTGATCTTGTTTAACTTTATCTGGAAAGTCTAATTCATATGTTCTTTTTGTAGGAACAACAGAAAATACCCTCCTAGTTAAGTTTAAGATTTTTGGCATGATAAAAATTATATCACATTACATTTACACACCTGAAATCGGGTTAAATTAATCTAGTCATTACCTCACATATTTCCTTCTATATCTTTTTGAAATTTGATTAATACAATAATTCAAGATTAAAACAAAAAGTACTAAAACCACTCCTGTTGCAAATGCTTTTGCTCTTGTGTCATAGCTTGTAGCTTGATAGTAAAGATGAACTGCTAAAGTTCTTGCTGAGTCTGGAAGAAAATAAGGATACTTGCTAGAAATAAAATCTGGCATTGCTGTAATGCTGCCACCAGTAGCTAAAATTAAAATTGCAGATTCACCAATGATCCTTCCTACACTAAGTAATATTCCAGTAAGAATACCTGGAAATGCTGATGGCAAAACTATATTAGAGATTGTCTGCCATTTATTTACACCTAAAGCTAAACTACTTTGTCTGAGAGTTTGAGGAACAGTTTTTAATGCTTCTTCAGAGGTTCTGATAATCACTGGAAGTATCATAATGGCTACAGTTAGTGCACCAGCAATTAATGAATATTCAAACTTTAAAAATATTACAAAAAATGCAAGGCCAAAAAGCCCGTAAATTATTGAAGGAATGCCTGCAAGATTTTCAATTGCAAAACGAATCGTTTTTGTAATCAGGTTTTGAGGTGCATACTCAGTAAGATAAACTGCAGTTGAAATTCCTACAGGAGCAGCTACAAGAATTGCACCAAAAACTAAATAAATTGTTCCAACTAATTGGTATAAAATCCCACCTGTGTCATGTCTGCCTCCTTCAGGAGGACTAAACAAATAATGCCAAGACAATGCATATGGCAAGCCATAATAAAAAATATAACCAATAATAAAAATTAAAACTGCAACAATAGTCCATCCTGAAAACCATAAGGCAGATAAAGCAATATTTTGCTCAGACTGAATCCTTGAAATATTCTCAGCTCTTTGCGTAATTTTTTTTTCTAGTTGTTGAGCCATTTTATACCTTACTTGCTCCATATGATTTTCTAAGTAGTAAATATGAAACCCCATTAATTAAAATAATAAAAACAAATAATATTACACCAGTTGCAAAAAGAGCTTGAAGGTGTGGGCCTGGTTCTGCATATTCAATGTCACCAATAATATTTGTGGTCAAGGTCCTTGCTAAGCTCAGTAAACCAAATAAAGTATTAGGAGAAAAATCAGGCATAGTCTGGGTATTTCCAATCACCATTTTTACTGCCATGGCTTCTCCAAATGCTCTTCCTAGTGCAAGTATCACTGCAGTAATTAGTCCTGATTTACTTGCAGGTAAAATTGCACCATAAATGGTTTGCCATTTTGTAGTGCCAAGTGCAATACTACTTTCTTTAAGTTCTTTTGGAACTGCTCTAATTGAATCTTCTGCAATGCTAATAATTGTTGGAAGGATCATTATTGAAAGAATAATTATTGCAGCCAATATGCAAAGACCTGCAACTTCAGAAAAAGTTTGTATAAGAGGAACAATAAATGTCAGGCCAAAAAGTCCATAAATTACTGATGGTATGCCTGCTAAAAGTTGAACTGCTGGTCTTATTATTCTTTGAGCTTTTAAGGGAGCAATCTCTGCTAAAAAAATTGCACACGCAATTCCAAGTGGTGCACTGACAATTATTGCTCCAAAAGTTACATAAAAAGAAGTAATAATCATTGGGAGAATACCAAAAAGTTTTAAAGTTACAGGTTCCCAATTATATCCAAACAAAAAATCTTGTAATTTAACTACTTTAAAAATTTTTAACCCGTTGTAAAAAACATAAATTGCAATTAAAAGCAATGACACCACTGCTAAAAATGCACTAACAAAAAAGAGTTGAGCCATTAAACCATTCACAAAATTAGTCCACAATCTCTTTTCCTTTTTAATAAAGTATTTATTCATATAAATAGACTATAGACTATAGACCATAGACTATAGACATTAATATATTAAATTGTTTAATTTTTATTACCGTAATAATATAATTATTGTGTCTTAAGATAAGAACTTTATGGCAACCATTGACATTTTTTCAAAAATAAATCTTCCAAGTGAAAAGGTTTTTAAATATTTCTTAAACCCAGGTGTAATTTTAAGATGCTCATCTCCATTTTTTAAAATTGAAAACTTTAACTTTAATAATACAAATATAGATTTAAATACTTATTATTCACAAAGGTGTGTTTTTTGGGACACACTACAACTTCTTTATCAGATTAAAGAAATAATCCCGAATAAAAAAATTTCTTCTAGCTTTAGTGGACTAATTAAAGGAACTCAGTCTGTGTATTTTTTAGAAGAAGAAAACAACTGTCTAATTAGAGAAAAGTTAGATCTTTCTTTATTTAACCAATTTAATCCTTCTGCTTTAGATCTTCTTTTATCTACCTTCTTTTACATTGATACTTACATTAAACACTTAAGATTAAAAAATATTTTATGCAAAGATTTTAAATTGCAAAAAAAATATCCTTTAAAAGAATGGTCAAGTATTAGGAGTTACATTGTTGTTAATGCAAGGTTAGAAGAAATGGTCTCATTACTTAGTGATGTAGATAAATTCGCACTTTGGGTATCACCATTTTTAAATATAGAAAGCTCTAAAAAAACCAAGGATAACAAGAAAGAATTTGAAGCATCATTTACTCTACTACCATTTTTGCCTTCTTTTAAGTGCATCATAGATAAAAAAGATTCAAACAAAATTTCAATTTCTTTGTCAAGTTTAATTTTAAAAGGTAAAAACATTTGGAATATTATGCCTTGTGAAAATGAATTTGTAATTGAAAATATTATTGAAGTTGATGAGCTTTTAAAATACTTTGAAATAGCTTGGTTTATTATAGGAAACACATTGGTTAAACTTGAACTAAATAACTGGAATAAAAGATTAAAAGACATTGTTGAAAAAACAAATTTAGTTAGACGCTTAGAGTTGTCATTAAAACAAGCTTAAAGTAAATTACAATTGAACTAGGCATATAAATTTTTCTCATATGTGTATTTATTGTAACCAGCAGTTACATCAGGCATAACGAATGTAACCAATGGTTACATCAAATTTAAAAGTACTTCAGTATAATATCTGGCTACTATGAATAACATCATAACTGAAGAAGAAAGATATAAAGCTGAAACATATAAGATAGTTGGCATTGCAATGCTAACTCCAATAGGCCCTGTATTTCTTACACCAATTGTTTTGTTTAAACAATTAGGTTTATTGGGCTTTATTATTTATTTATTAGTTGCATTTATCAGTTTTATTTTAGGTGGTATTATTATTGAACAAGGCCGTAAAATCTTCAATAGGGAAAGAAAAAGAGAAGCAAGAATATGGAAATAATAATTGCAATGTGTGGGTGGATAATTGCTGTGATTACATTCTTTTCAGGAATTTATTATTTATTTTTTGTTAAATGGGCTAAGCTACAAGACCGTCCAAAAGAAAAGCATACTAAGATTTAAACCGAAAAAAAGACAAAGGAACTAAATCTTTATAATCCATTTCACCGCAAAGTATTTTAGCCATTGTATTTGTTGCTGATGGACGTTTAAGTATTGTTTTGTAACAGACATCTGGAAACATATAAAGAAACCTTGACAACCTTCTTGCAATTCTCATATTTCTCCCTAACTCATTATGAATTATTTTAGTATATTTTTTTATTGCACTTGCATCTCCGCAAAGTGCCTTACTAACTGCTTCTGCTGCTTTAATACCACTAAAAATAGAAGGACGAATTCCTTCTGCTGTAAGTGGATCCACTAGACAAGCTGCTTCACCAGCTAGTAGTGCTCTTCCATTTTCAGCATGAAGTTTTTGGTTTCCATTCCATAGCAAAAGAGGATGGCCATATTGTTGTGTGGTTTTAAAATCAATGTTAAAAATGCTTGTGTACTTGCTAACAATAGTCTTAAGATCCTGATTTGCACCATTTTTAAATACACCTACTCCAAGAGAGCAGCCATCTATTTTAGGAAAATTCCACAGGTAACCATTTTTTACCATACCAAATTCAAAATGTGCTGTAAAGCTGTTTTTAATACCAACACTTGCTTCAGCTTCTATTGCACCACCTACTGTATACTTTCTGTCTTTAAACCCAAGTAAATTCGCAAGCCTTCCTTTAGCTCCATCGCAAGCAATTAAATACAAAGCTTTAATTTTATGTAAGTTTGTTTTAATAGTCCACCAGCTATCTTTAAATTCAACGTTGATTACCTCTGTCTCATCAAACAGTTTGGCACCTTTTTTTAATGCTTGAGTAATAATATAAAAATCAAAGTCATTTCTTTTTACCATCCACAAAGGTTCTTTTAATTCAAGTCCAATGTCAATAGGCTCCTCTCCACACCATGTGTAACGAAATGTTTTTACTTTTTGTAAAATAACAGGAGTAAAGTCAAAGTCAAACCATCTGGAAATAATTGGTGACACTCCACCACCACAAGGTTTATAACGTGGAAGTTTTTCTTTTTCTATAATTAAAACCTTATGACCAAGTTTAGTTAAATGATATGCTGCAGCTCCGCCACTTGGTCCTGAGCCAACAATAATGCAGTCAAAAGTTGAAGTCACAACGGTATTCTATCATGCGGTAAAATATCTAAGTATTCAAATGAACTGCCACAAGAAACAAGATATCTCACCAGCGCCTCGCCCTTGGGGTAGCTATGTTGTACTCCTTGACAGTGAATATTGCAAAGTTAAAAAACTTATAATCAATCCTAAAAAAAGATTTAGTCTTCAATACCACAATAAAAGAACAGAAACATGGACCATCATAAAAGGAAAACTTGAAATTACAATTGGGGGAAAAAAAGAAATTTATTCATATGGTCAGACAGTATCAGTTCCAGTAGGTATAAAGCATAGAATTAAAAATATTGAAGATGAGGCAGCTGAAATAATTGAAGTACAAACAGGGACTTATTTTGGAGAAGATGATATTGTACGACTTGAAGACGATTTTGGACGAGTTAAATGAAACACACTAAAATACCCGATGAAACATACTGGCGGGGGCAAAAACCAGTTGCAAAGTTAATCTTAAATAAAATTAAAAAGAACAGTAACATACTTGAAATTGGTATTGGAAAAGGTGGAGTAACAAGATACTTATTAAAAAAAGAACCTTACTTAAACATTACTGGTTTTGATATAAACAAAAAGTCCTTAAAGATAGCAAAGAATCTTTTAAAGAAGAAATGCTTAGGAAAGTTTAAGCTCTTAAAAGCAAGTCAAGATATTAATCTCACTAAAGAGTTTGGAAGAGAAAAATTTGATTTTGTAATAAGCTCAGGAGTTTTAGATTACGCAAAAGATCCCGATAAGGTAATTAAAAATGTAAAAAAAATCCTTAAATCTGGTGGGTATTTTGCATTTACTGCATTTGACAATCTAAGTTCTACTGATTACGATGGCAAAAGCCCAAAACAAATGTACACAAGTAAGGCTGGTATTAAAACATGGGGCTATAGAGATTTTTATATTAAAAAGTTTTTCAAAAAAATTCACCTCAAAGTTATTTCAATATCTTTATTTAAAAAGCTTCATACAAATACACTCACAGAACTATCTGAAAATGAAATTAAAGCCATAAGAAAAAATCTAGACAGTCCTTATGATGATCATTTTGTAATACTTGCTAAGAAAATATGAATAAAGATCTCTTAAAGAAACTAATAAATGCAGGCATAGAAGAAGCTGAAGCTAAAAAAGAAATCTCCATTCTCTATAAAGAGTTTGGGAAAGAAAATCTAAACAAAATAAAAAATATTGTTGAAGAAAGGATTAAGACTAGAACACCGCTTCAATACTTACTTGGCAAGGCATACTTCATGGATTTTGAAGTAAAAGTAAATAACCATGTTTTAATTCCAAGGCCAGAGACAGAAATATTGGTAGAAGAGACCGTTCGTAGGGGCATGCCGCGGCATGCCCTTGACATTGGTACTGGTTCAGGAATAATTGCCATTGCTCTTGCAAAATTAATTCCAAATATAAAAATTATTGCAATTGATATTAAAAAAGAAATTATTGCTCTTGCTAAAGAAAATGCCACCAAAAATAACGTCGCAGATAAAATTCAATTCAAGATTTGTGATGTGTTTTCAAAAGATACAGAGGATCTTTTTAAATCACACAAAATTGATTTAATAATTTCAAATCCACCGTATGTGAAAGAAAACGAACCGGCGAGACGGCGAGACGGCGAACCAGCGATTCAGCCAGAAATTTTACATGAACCAAAAATTGCATTATATGGATCATTAATTTATTATGAGAGGATTATCAGATTAGCACTCAGCACTCAGATGCTAGCACTTGAAATTGATCCACCTCTTGTAAATGATTTAAAATCTTTGTTAAAAAAAGAAGGATTAAATAATTTTGAGATTGTAAAAGATTACAATAATCTGGATCGTTGTTTATTTATTAAATTTTAAATCTTTCTCTAATTTTTTTTAAATCAGGATTACTTAGGCTCATTAAAATTTCTACAAGCTGTTCATTTTTAGATTTTTCTTGAAGAATTTGATTTGAAAGTTGCTCTGCAAGTTTTCTAATTTCTTTATTTTCTTGTAAAAGTTCTTTGTGGTTTTCATTTTGTTTTTCCAGAGTTTCTTTCTGTGCTTTAACTTGATAGTATTCACTGTGTAAAATGGATAATTCTTTTTCTCTTTGACCTAGTTGCCAATTAAGTTTTTGAAGCTGGGTTTCTAATGAATAAATATGTTCCTTAAGTTCAGCAACAAGTTGATTTTCTTGTTTTAATGCAATTCTTTCATCAACTAAAACTTTTAAGATTGCATGGATTTGATTTGAAATAACATCAATAGATTGAGATGATTCTGATGTTTCCCAAAGTTGTTCAAACCCTTCTAAACTTGTACTTTTTGCAACTTGCCCCATAAATTTAAAGACGATATTATCAGAAAATTGTTCTTAAACTCTAATTCAATCTAGATCATCCAAAGCAAAAGGGTTTGCCTTTGTTTCTTGTTTTTTAGATTGAGAAGTTAAATCTTGTTTAACTTGAACTTTAGCTTGTGGTACAGGAGAAGGTGTAGGAGAAGTTTTTGCAATTGGCATCTGTAAACCCATTGCGCTTGTATATGCTTGGACAGTTATAGAACATAACTTTAGCTGTTTAACATACCACATACAAAGTTCTTCCTGACATAAGACAGGAACATCTTTGTTGATACTTAAGAGTGGACAATAAGGAGTGTCAGGCATGTAATAATTCTAACACTTAATTGAGAATTGAGAATTGAAAATTGAAAATTGAAAATTGAAAATTACATTGCTTCTGGCGCGCTAATACCAAGTATTTTTAACCCGTTATTAATAGTTATCTTGACAGCTTGAACTAAACCAAGTCTTGCTTTAGTAAGGTTTATATTTTTTGATATCACGCGACATACTGTATAAAACTGATGAAAGCTGGTTGCTAAATCTTTTAGGTAATTTGCAATTCTATTAGGTGATCTGTTGACACTAGCTAGTACTACTTCCTCCGGGAAATCTAATATCTTAAGAACGATATCTTTGGTTGCATCATATTCTTGCTTTTCTGTTTTAAAAAGGTTTAATAATAATTCTGGAACAAAATCCAACTCACTAATTGTTAGCTTTAAATCCTTTAACTGTCTAAAAACACTACAGCACCTTGCGTGTGCATACTGAACGTAATAAACAGGATTGTCTTTATCTTGTTTTTTTGCAAGATCAATATTAAAAATCATTCTGTTATTTGGATGTGTTTCTACTAAAAAATACCTAAAAGCATCAAGACCAACTTCATCTAAAACTTCTTTAATGGTAACCACTGTGCCAGCTCTTTTTGACATCTTTACTTCTTTACCTTCTTGTTTAAGACTAACCATTTGTACAAAAACAATTTCTAATTTATTCTCATCATAGCCTAAAGCTTTTAGACCTCCTTTTAGGCTAATTTCCTGACCATGATGATCAGCTCCCCAAATTGTAATTAACCTATCATAGCCACGTTTAAACTTATCAATATGATATGCAATATCGCTAGTTAAATATGTTGGTCTCTTATCTGACCGTATTAAAACTCTATCTCTAACATCACCAAAATCTTTTGCTTTAAACCAGATTGCATCTTCATGCTCATATGTATAATTTTTTTCTTTTAGCTTTTTTAATGTCTCTTCAACTGCTTTGCTTTCATGTAAAACTGCTTCACTAAACCACCTTTCAAAGTTTACCTTACATGATGCTAATAATTCTTTCTGGGATTTTAATATCAAGTCCTTTACCATTTGTCCAATTTGTAGAGGCGAGGCAATCTCGCCTCTACAACAATTTTCTACATAAGGTAGAATCCCTTCTTCTGGATAAAAATCTTCTTTCCATTCAACATGTTCACCTTTTAATTTTCTGTAAACTGCAAAGCATGTATATGAAAAGTTTGCAATCTGTTCACCATAGTCATTTATGTAAAACTCATTAGAAATCTCATGGCCACTTGCTTCCAAAAGATTAGCTAGACTACTACCAATAACTGCTTGTCTGCCATGACCAATATGCAAATCACCTGTTGGGTTAGCTGAAACATATTCAATCAATATTTTTTCTTTTAACTTTTTCTTGGAATATCCAAAATCATTTTTTATCTTAAGGACTTCAGCCAATGATTCAGCTAACGCATTGTCTCCAACAAAAAAATTTATAAATCCAGGTTTTGCTACTTCGATATTTGCTATTAAGTTTTTATCTTGCTTGATTTTTCTCCTGATTTCATTTGCAATTTCAAGAGGACTTCTTTTTTGTTCTTTAGCAAGTATCATAGCTATATTAGTTGCAACATCACCATGTTCTTTTTGTTTTGTTCGTTCAATAATAATATCTTTTGCCAGACTATTTAGGGCTTTTTTAATTTCAGCTTGTATTTTTTGTTTGTAGGACATTTAAATTATAATTTCTACTTCAAACGATCTATTCCAAGGTAGACTACCTTTAACATTTATATCATTAAGGTCAAGAAGTTTTGAAAAAGTTTTAACATGAGATTTTATCCTATCATTTAACTCTATCTCGTTAATATTTTTGTGTCTTATTTGAGCCTGATATGCATAATCATCTAAAAATCTCACAAGCAAACATTTCTTAAAAGCTTTTTCATTAAACACATTTCTTTTTTCAGCAACCCACCTATTTACACCAATTGCTAAAGCGGTACCTATACTGTTAGAAGCTGTATTCCATCCAGCATAACCATAACATTTTGTCCAATTAACTTTTGAATTCGTTAGGGATTGGATTAGTTTTGGATCAGAACCATTTGCATATGCTAAATCAGTTACAACAAATGGATTTTTAATTTCTTCTAATGTTTTTTTAAAATTTTCTACATTTTTACTTATATCTTTTGGCTCATTATGAAAAACATGATCACCTTGTATTGAGTCAGAACAATGTACAAAAATAATTAAATCTGAATTACCAGAATCTTTAATTTCAAGTCCTAGAGTTTCAACTTGATTTAGTACTGAAGCATAAATTGAATTTGATTCATACTTAGCTAATTGATTTTTTCCCTCTTCGCTGTCAAAGTAAAGAGAAACAGTTGGCTTAATTTTATAGTGATCCAAAACAGCTTTAGTTAGTAAAACAAGTGGAATCTCATCAGTTCCAGAAATAACCTTTGCAATTTGAGAGAACTTATGGCTTTCAATTTGTTTCTTTATATACTCTGCTTCAATAACATTAATCCCATGTTGAGATGAATCATCACAAGAAAAAACTAAATATTTAAAACAATCTTCATGCAAGGACTCTAACCACAATAAGTTAATTGAAAAATTTTTATTCCTATGTGCTTTATAATCTGCAAGAATTTCGGGAGGAATTAACTCAAATGCACCTTGAAATATCTTTTCACCATATTCTTTCCAATAATCTTTCTCTTCTTCATCGCTATTGTAATTTGATATTCGCATTATTGAAGAGAATCCGTACACCGTAGAGACATGCCGTGGCATGTCTCTACAGTAATTTTTAAATAAATTAACACGCTTTTCTAATTCCTCTGATTTAAATGAATGCTTTCTGCTTTGAATTAATCCACCATAGACAAAATTGTCCAGAGAAATAATTAATGTACCAATATCATTTAATTCTTTTAACCAGTTTTCAATGTATTTTAAATCAGAACCATTTTTTAAACCACCAAGAAATCTTCTTTCTGGTAAAATCAAATCAATCCCTGAAAAGTCTGCAACTTGTTTTGGCAATAAATACGACACTGGACGATTATCCAGAGGAAGTAATGCAAAAGAGTTTTTTTCTATCATAGTATGATTATATGATCAATGTAGAGGAGAACAATTAGAAAAACGGATCATGCGTTAAAATAGAAGAAAGTTCAGACTTGTTTTGTATTGTATAAATAAAAGGAGAGAGAAATGAAAAAAATCTTATCAATAATAATGGCATTAGCATTATTTGCACCATATGCTTTTGCTGAAGAAAATAGTTTTGAAAGTTTAGTTCTGGATATTATTAAGAAAAATCCACAAATAATAAAAGAAGCTCTTGAGAAGTATGAGAAGGAAGCTGCAGAAAAACAAAAAGAAGAAGAATTTAAAAAACTATTAGCAGACAGAGCTGAAGTTGAAATAGGTGAGTCACCAGTTAAAGGTGAGAAGAAAGCAGATTACACAGTAATTGCATTTTCTGATTTTCAATGTCCGTTTTGCAAGCGAGGTGATGACACAATAAAAGAACTTCAAAAGAAGTATGATAAAAAGCTAAAGTATGTTTTCAAGCATTTCCCGCTAGGTTTCCATCCAGAAGCAATGCCAGCAGCAAAAGCAGCTTGGGCAGCAGGAAAACAAGGAAAGTTTTTTGAATATCATGACAAGCTCTTTGAAAATCAAGGTAAACTTGGCGAAGAGCTTTATGTACAAATTGCAAAAGACATTGGTTTAAATATTGACAAATTTAATAAAGATAGAGTTAGTGAAGATGCTGACAAAGGAATCAAGGGGGATATAAAGCAAGCAGAATCTGTTGGGATTCAAGGTACACCTGGATTCTTGTTAAATGGTATAAAAATATTTGGAGCCTATCCTCTGGATCATTTTGAAAAGGTCATTTCTCAGTTAGAACTAGAAAAAGCTACTGCTCAAAAATAAATAAAGCTTTACTTAATAAGAAAGTCTTTGCATTATGCCATAGATAGTGCTAGCCCTTAATCTTGATAATCTATACTTAACTTAATTATAGTAAAAAAGAGAGAAATAAGGATAAATAATGAGACTAAAGAAAAAAATCATAGTCTTAATTTCTGTAGCATTATTTTTAATTAATGGCCTATTTCAACTACCGTTGAAAGCTTATAGTTTTGAAAACCCACTGGTAGTAAAAATTTCAACTGACTGGTGTTTTGCTTGTAAAATCCTAGAACCTACTTTTGAAGAATTAAAAAGTCAGTATGGTGACAGAGTAACATTTGTAACTTTAAACTTAACCAATGAAGAAAGTAAAAAAGAAGCAGGATTAATTGCATCATATTATGGCATAAGTCAATTTTTAAATGAAAACTCATATGCATTCCCACGTGTTGCAATCTTTTGCTCTACTAGCATAGTTCCTGAATTTAATATACTTGGTGCAAATAAAAAAGAAACTTACACACAGTCAATTGATCAATTATTAAATACTACTACTTGTAACCTTTCTGGGAGACCACCAGTTACAGCACAAGGACCAGATAGACCACAAGGAGATAGACCAAACGAACCACAGTTCCCTGAAGTCATAGGAAGCAGGCCAGGAGAACCAAATTTCCTTGACAGACCAAATGAAATAATTAATTCAGGTCGTCCTCCAGAACTTAGCTTTTGGCCTATTGGTCAGATAATACCGCTGTATGCTTACTACCAATACTTACTTTTGCCAAAATGTGGTGGTTATTCAGATGTTGTTTGCAGCAAAAACACAACTAACACAAATAACCAAAACTTGAACAATAATGATAATTCTAACAATGCTCCTGTCTATAAGCCCTGGACACCAAATGCAACAAGGGATGAAAAAGGACTTCACTTATGAAAAAGGCATTTTTATCCTTGATATTAATCATAGTGGTTAACTTTGTAACCATGCAAGTTTTTTCTGCACAAGTTACATTGAATAACAAGAAATTGTTAGTAGCAACAGTTACTGCGGAGTCATGTGAAACCTGCAAACGTTTAAAACCTGTTCTTGAAGAACTAAAACAAAAATATGATGATCAAGTAGAGTTTATTACCCTGGATGTTTCTTCAAAAAGCTCGCTGGAAGACTCAAGACAAATTGCTGAAGAGTACAACATTACTGACTTTTTTAATAAAAGTAAAAATGCAGTTCCTCAAGTTGGTATTCTTTGCCCTGATGGAAAGATTGAGAAGTCTTTTGTTGGTGAAACAAACGAAGCTACTTATGAAAAAGCTTTAAACGAACTTTTAATAGACACCAATAAAATTTGTACACTATGAAGCAAGAAAAAATTTAACTTACATGTTGAGCAACTAATTTTGTCATCTCAAACATGCTGACCTGGCTTTTGCCATTAAAGATTGGTTTTAATTTTTCATCAGCGTCAATCTTTCTTTTGTCTTTTTTGTTTTGAAGATTATTCTTTTTAATATATGACCACAATCTTTTTGTTATCTCAGTTCTTGGAAGTGGTTTTTCCCCAACAACTTCTGCTAACACAGTATCTGGTTGAAGAGGTTTCATAAATGCTGCATTAGGTTTTCTTGAGTTTTTCTTTACTGTTTTCTTTGTTGCCATGTTAGTATATCTCCTTTTAGCTTTCCTATTCCTGATATGAGATTATATCCTATTTTTAACCTTTTCATAACTAGCATAAGATAGATTGACTACGAGCTTAAAGAGTTGGTATATCTCTTCTCTTGAAAGGATAAAATAATGTATAGCAGTAGGAGCAGTCCAGAAGTTGCCTTTCTCCAAAATATAATACGAAGCAAGAGAGAAATAAAATTTGGGCTTGACAAGCAGCTATTTGATACAAGAATTGCCTTAGATTTTGTTCGAAGGGCAGTTGAAGTAGGTGTTCCAGCTGCAAAAGAAGAGTTTATCATACCAGATGATCCAGATACTAAAATTAATGAGGCTAGAACTGAAGAACAACTTCTAGCAATTCTTAATCGTGTCTATGGCGTAAATGACTTTAACGACTTACAAAGTGTAAATCTTTCTGAAGAAGAACGAGAAGCTAAAGACAAGATGAAGAGAATTATTGTCTTTGGATTTATGATTAAGTCTGACATAAGATATTTAAGTAGCCAAATACAAACAATTTCAAATACACGAATGGTTGATATATAACAACCCTATTTTAAGAAATTTATCAAGGTTTCAAAAGTAGCTTTTGCTTTATCCTTTATACTAGATCTGAAAATTACCTCTACTAAATCAGAGTATGATTTTGCTTTTCCTTTGTAAGGATACCACCAATAACTTTTTGGTCTAACCATTGGTATGTAGCCTTGATCTATATTTATATGTTTTGATCTTACAAAATCATAAATGGAAGATCCTCCGTATCCACTTTCTTTATATCCCTGCCATGGACAAGCAGGATTGGCCTGTAAGAATAAAGAATCATTCACCCAGACTGTTCCACAATTTAAACTTGCAAGAAGATTCTTTATATTTCCTGTTTCATTTGTCCAAACACTTGCTGCTAAACCATATTTTGTATCATTTGCAAGATGAAGAGCTTCTTCCTTTGAATTAAATTTCATAATAGGGATTACAGGTCCAAATGTTTCTTCTGCCATTACTTTCATTGAATGGTTTACATGAGTTAAAATTGTTGGTTCAAGAAAGAATCCATTTCTATTAATTCTTTTTCCACCAAGTTGAAGCTTAGCTCCTTTATTTAAAGCATCAGTTACATGATCTTCAATCTTTTCTAATTGTTCTTGATTTATAAGTGGACCAACATCTGTTTCTTCATCCATTCCATTTCCAACTTTTAATCCTTTTGCCATTAAAGTTATTTTGTTAATAAACTCATCATATATATCTGACTCTACATAAACTCTTTCAATTGATGCACAAGCTTGGCCACAATTTGAAAGTGCACCCCAAAGAACTCCACCACATGCATAATCTACATTACAGCTTTTAAAAATAATTGCTGGATCCTTGCCACCAAGTTCAAGGCTTACTGGCAATAAATTCCTTGCTGCATGCTCTGCAATTTTTCTACCTGCTTCAACTGAGCCTGTAAAAATTATTTTGTCTATGTTGCTATTAATTAAAATTTCTGCTTCTTGTACTGTACCATAAATTACATTTGCAACTCCAGATGGTAAATCTGTTTTTAAAAACAGCTCTTCAATTAATTTACCAATAGCTGACACTGTGCTTGAAGGTTTAAAAACAAATGTGTTTCCAGTTAAAAGTGCTTTTGTAATTGCTGAGAGTGGTAAATAAAAAGGATAGTTCCATGGCTCAATGATAGCCATTACACCAAGAGACTCATAAGAAATAAAACTTTTTTTTGTTGGATATAAAGGTCCAAGAGAAATATTTTTATTACTTAATAATTCTGCTCCCTGTTTTATAAAATACTCCATAACCTGAAGTACTGATGCTATTTCAGTAAGGTAAGATTCTGTTAGTGGTTTACCATTATTTTTTGTAATTGTAGTTGCTATATTTCTTCTGTCATCAATTATTAGATCATAGGTTTTAGATAAATAAGTAATTCTCTTCTCTATACTTAAGCTACTCCAAAGTGGAAATGCATCTTTTGCAGCTCTAACTTTTTCCTTAATCTCTGACTCACTGGAAATCTTAACTGTAGAGACTTCTTCACCAGTTGCTGGATTAATAACTACAATTGAGCCTTCTTTTGTTAACAGCATAAGTACATTGTAAAATATAACCTTGTGCTTGATTAGTAAGATACTACAAAAAGAAAGTAGTTAACTTGATAGATCGATATACACGGCCAGAATCAGCTAATATCTGGTCGGAAGAAAACAAATACAAAATTTGGCTTCAGGTAGAGATAGCTGCAGTTGAAGCATTATCTGAACTAAAACTAATACCAAAAGATGCTGTTTTAGTAATTAAAGAAAAAGCAAAGTTTGACATAAAAAGAATTCATGAAATTGATAAAGAAGTTCATCACGATGTAATTGCATTCCTCACTTGCTTAAATGAATCTATAGGTCCTAATGGAAGATTTTTACATCTTGGCATGACAAGTGCTGATCTTGTAGACACTTCTTGTGCAATTCTTTTAAAACAAGCAGGTGAAAAAATTCTTGAAGGACTAGATAAATTTTTAAACACTTTAAAAAACAAAGCGATTGAGTATAAAAACACAATTTGTATTGGTAGAACGCATGGGGTTCATGCTGAACCAACTACATTTGGATTAAAACTACTTAGCTTTTGGGAAGAGTTAAACAGAGCAAGAATGAGATTTAAATATGTTGTAGAAAATGAAATTAATGTTGGAATGTTTTCAGGAGCTGTTGGAACTTATGCAAATATTGATCCAAGAGTAGAAGAAATAGCTACAAAAAAGCTTGGATTAAAGCAACTCTCAATCTCTACTCAAGTTATTGGAAGAGATAGATATGCTCTTTACATAGGAGAGTTAGCACTTATTGCAACTCTAATTGAAAAAATTGCAATTGAAATAAGACACCTACAAAGAACTGAAGTTCTTGAGGTAGAAGAACCTTTTTACCTAAATCAAAAAGGCAGTTCAGCTATGCCTCATAAAAGAAATCCATGGCGATCTGAAAACTTATGTGGTTTAGCAAGACTTGTTAGATCATATTTGCTTGCAGGGATGGAAAATATTCCTCTTTGGCATGAAAGGGACATTAGCCATAGTTCAGTCGAAAGAATAATCTTACCTGACGCAACTATAATTGTAGATTTTATGCTTTATAGAGTTAATGAAATTATTTCTGACTTAAATGTTTATCCTGAAAATATGGAAGAAAATATGTTTAAGTTTGGTGGTGTAGTTTTTTCACAAAGTGTTTTACTTAAATTTATTGAGAAAGGTTTAGATAGAGAAATAGCTTACAAAATAGTACAAAGAAATGCTCATGCTGCATGGAATAAAAAAGATGGTAATTTTAAAAAAAATCTTTTAAGTGATAAAGAAGTTGTAAAATATCTTCCTGAAAAAGAAATAGAAGATTGTTTTAATCCAAGTCATCATCTTAAGCATGTTGATACTGTGTTTATAAAGGTTTTAGGAAAAGAGTTAAATTTCAGCAACAAGGAGTTAGTGAGTGAAACCACCTAAAGTTTTAGTTGTTAGCTTTGATGGTGGAGTCTGGTCAAACCTTTTACCGCTTGCAAAAAGTGGCATAATGCCTAATCTTGCAAAGTTACTTGAAGAAAGCAAACATGGAAACTTGGAATCTACTATGCCTCCACTTACACCACCAGCCTGGAGTGCATTTATGACAGGATGTAATCCTGGCAAGAGTGGGATTTTCGATTTTTATCAATATCAAGAAGGCTCATATAAACCCGTACTAACTTCAAGCGAAAATATACAGGTAGCTACCTTGTGGAAGATACTTTCAGACAATGGTTTAAGAGTTGGTGTAATAGATGTTCCAATGAATTATCCACCACCTGTTGTAAACGGCTTTATTATTTCTGGATGGGAAAGGCCAAGCAATAAGAAAGTTTTTACTTATCCTCCTGAACTAGGACTAAAGCTAATTGAAAAGTTTGGAGATTACCCAATATGCTTAAGAACATTTGACAAACAAGGAACAAAAGACATTGACTTTTTAAATAGTTTAATTGACATTACTACAAAAGTTGGTGATGCTGCCCTTTGGCTACTAGAAACAGAACCTACTGATTTTTTTATGGTTCATTTTCAGGCTACTGATATTATTCAGCATAGTTTTTGGGATCAAATTTCAACACTTGATTTCAACTCAGAAGATCTTGTAACAAAAAAGATTTGGGAATTTTATAAAAATCTAGATAAATATTTAGGGCTTCTAAAAAATAAAAGAGACAAAAATACTAACTTCTTTCTTCTAAGCGACCATGGTTTTGGCCCAGTTAAAAGGCGCATGGCTACAAATGTTTGGCTTATGGAAAATGGTTATTTAAAGCTTAAGCAAGATATTGGCACCAAGCTAAGAACAAGTGTTAAAAGTACTGCTATTAAAATGGTAAACAAAGTAGATGCACTTGCAAGATTAAAAAACAGAATTAAAAGAAAAAGTGAAGAAGAACTAGAACAAAGAATAATTGTTCCAAGAACAATGTATGATCCAATTAATTATACAGAGACAAGAGCATTTAGTTCTATTGGAACTGTATATGGAACTATTCAGCTTAATTTAATTGGGAGAGAACCAAATGGAATTGTACCTGAAAAAGAGTCAGAAAGTTTAAAAGATGAAATTATTCAAAAATTAATTAATGTTCGGGATCCAATATCAGGGGAAAGCTTCATTAAAGTCATTCATAGGAAAGAAGAAATATTCAATGGTGCCTCACTAAATAAAATCCCTGACTTAATAATTATTCCAAATCCAGGATTTTATTTATTTATTGGTACAGGGGAAAAAGAACTTTTTTGTGAGGCACACTATTTATCCCATGGCAATCATGTTAAAGATGGGATTGTTGTAGCCTGTGGATCATGTACTAGTAAAATTGACCTATCTTGTGCAAAGATTACTGATATATTACCAACTGTTATGGATATTTTTAACTTAAAACCTATAAACAACATTGATGGTAAAAGTCTCTTTTTCTCGAACGTTAAGAAAAATTTAATCTTAAATTTGAATTAAGCATTGACAAAGAATTGGTTAAGAGAATATAGTTGAATTATAATGGTTTTTTAATAAGTTAAAAAGGATTAGAGTAAGTGAATCCATTTATAAATCAAGTAGCATCAAAAGACACAATAGAGTTAATGTCAAAATTCTTTGAGGCTGCAAGTCATGCAGTAAAAAAATCAAATTATGATCCTGGAATTTTAGAAGCATTTGATTTAATCCAAGCCATTTCTTGTTACAGATATTTCCCAACTGTTGATAGTTGCATTGAAGCCTTTCCAACTCTTTTGCCAGATAAACACAAAGTTGAATATATATGGGAACAGTTTGGGAAGCTAACAGCAAAACAATTAAGCGATGTTTACATTGCATCGTTAATTAAATTAGATTTTAGTGAAGTTATTTCATATTAAAGAAACACTATCTTTATTAAGTACGTCTTATCTTTAATTATGCCTATTAGTGAACCACCAAGTTTAACACCTGAGCAAAAAAAGAAAATAGAACAAAACTTGGTTAATATTTTTAAGGACATTTGTTTTAATAGCACAAATATTTTAAAAGCAAAAGATGAGTCAGATCATATTTCAGAAGAAATTAAAAACTTTATTTTAAGTTATGCAGAAAGTGGTGAGCAAGTAAATGAGGTTGATTTATTAGTAAGAGCAAAGGAAAAAGGATTAGAACTTGTAGAAAATCATGATCTTGTATTTTTTGATGAAGGCATAGATCAAGCTCTTACAATGAGAGCTTTTTTAATCCCTGGTTTAAAGGTTGATTTTACTGAAGAAAATGCTAGTGAAAAAATTACTGAACATGATCTCCAAGCAATTGATCATGAATTATGTGTAAGCTTTAAAACAAGTGAAACCAATCAATTTACAAAATTAGGGAATTTATTAGATATAAGGGCAAACCTTGCTAAAGCATTAAATCAAAAATCCAAGGATGATAAAGAAGTAATTAATCTAATTAAGCAAAATGAAATATTTAAAACATGCTTAAACAATGTCTTTAACTCTGCTTCCGGAATAATAAGTGGTAGCGAAGGGTAAACTTTTTTCATAGCACTTTATATATTCTTGAGCCATTTTTTGAGTAGACACTTCAAAACTCATTGCTTGTTTTACTAACTTAGTCCACCTTTCTTTATTCTTATAATACTTAATTGCTATATTTATAGCTTCGACAAGGCAATCTTGACTATAGTCGTGAAAAAGAATTCCATTATCTAGAATCATATCTTTTACTGCACCTTTTCTATAACAAATTGGAACGCTTCCATACCTCATAGCAATAGCAACAGACATACCACTTGGCTGGTATTTGTCAGGGCTTAGAAAAAAATCTGATCCGGCCAATAGTTTTTTTGAAAGGGCAAAATCATAATCAAAACACGTTTTTACATTTTTAGATCTGTTTGTAATCTTTTCCATTTCATGCTCGTAAGATTTATTTTTTCTTCCAATTATTAGAAATTGAGCTTTTAAATTTACAATTTCTGGCAAAGCATTTAAAAAAATATCAAATTCGTTTTCATTTAAAAGTGGTGTATGCATACCAAAAAGTGGAATATCTATGTTTTTTTCTAGCTCACAATGTCCAAGTAAATCTTCCTTACATTTTCTTTTTCCGCTAGAAAAATAATCCTTTGAATATGTTTGAGCAATGAAATTATCTTTTTCAGGATTATAAAAATCTGTATCATAAGCACTTTCTATGTCAATAAAACTTTCTTTCTTTTGAATTAAAAGTTCGTTGTCTTCTAGTATGTCTTTTAAAAAAGCCTTAGAGGCAATAGTTGTAATGTTAGAGTGCAGAATTGCATCGTTTGTTGCCTTGATTAAACTATTACTTAAACCATAGATATCATGAATTGTAAAAACAACACCGGCCTTTCTTAAAGAAGTATGCTCTTTAGCAACATAAGAAGTAAGAGGATTAATGATGTGAATTACATGAGGCTCAAACTTCAATTCTGAAATAACTTCAAGAGATGCCATAGAAAAGAAGTTAAACCTTTCTTCATCTACATTTCCTCCCAGATAAATTTCTTTTGAGTTACTAAAGTAGTTTTGGCTTTCAATTAAAAACACCCCGATTAATGAATTAGGTAAAATTCCTTTATAAACAAATGCTTGGGTAGTAAAAGTAGGTATTTTTAACTTAAACTCAAAGGGCAATCTTTCAATATGACAGATTACTGGATCAATGCAACCATAACGTGGAATAAAAACTTTTACATTATGTCCTTCTCTTTCAACAGCCCTTGCTAGTGAAGTTACAAAATCACCAACTTCACTTAATCTTGCAAAATGTTCACATTCAGGTGTAATAAAAATTACATTCATACCTTAGAAATAAATTGTACATCAAAGCTAAAAGATCTTAATGCTTCAGTGGTATTAATTTACTTGGCACATAACCTAATATTGGTCCTGTCACTGCAGGATTTCCATGGACAGGTAGAGGAAACATAAAACGCTCTAGTTGAGCTAAACTTTCTTCCCTCCAGGCTTGTCTTTCATCAGGATCTAAAGCTTTATAACCCAGAGGTTCTAAGAATCTTTTAACAAAGGTGATTGGAAGTACCTGGGCTTGGCCAACACCTACGTTTGAGTGTAGTACTCCTATTAATTCTGGGATTACTTCACCAGTTTCCTTATCTTTTCTTAAGACTACAGCACCAGCTCCAGAATTTCCTCCTGGGAATATTCCATATAGTTGAATGTTTGGGTAATAGTACCACTTAGTTAATCTATTTAAATGTGAAATCCTAAATGGTACTAAAGTATCTTTTAAACCTTGTCCATTTCCAATTAGAAATCCTCTTTCACCAACTTTTAAAGGGTGTTTAATTAAGTTCCTCATTTTAATGGGTGGTAAATGGTTTCCACTTGGATCTAATACTGCTAAGTCATAGTGTTTATCAAAACCTAAAACTGGCGCAAGAAATTGTTCACTTTTACCAAAGTCACTTCCGTCATAAGGTCTAATCCCAAACATACCATCTTCTTGTAGAGCATTACTAACTTGTACTGTAGAACCATCTAAATTTTTAAGAGTAACATCACTTACTACATGTTCAACAGAAAGCAAGAGCATTTTATCATTTCCTTCTTTATCCTTAACAGAAATGCATGAATAAGATCCTTGCCCAAATTGTCCTATAACTGCACCTGTTGATGGTGCAAATTTATTAATTGCTTCTACTTCTTCTTCATAAGTTATTGCTGAATCTTTTTTAAGTTCTTTTATTAAGGGAGTCTGCGCATGAGCAATATTAGATGGGATTGTTGTTTCATCTCCAAGAAATCCAGCTCCAGCTAAGGTTCCTAGTACACCTATGAACTTAACTAAAGGGCTTGTTCTCTGTACATTCATACAGCAACTTTCATAAGGCTTTCACCTTGTTTAAACTTTCCTATTCTAAAGATTACTCTTATTCTATCGAATATATTAAGATTTGTCCATATATTTTCGTAATAAGAAAGTAAAATTGTTGAAATTACTAGCTTTCAATTTGATAAATTACAATAATTGTATACCCCAGTCAGTAAGAACCTTTAAGATTTCATCAAATTTAATTGTTCCACCAACACCATTTGTACCCCTGTAACCCCAGGTATTTATTCCTATTACTTTTCCTTTCATATCAACTAATACTCCACCAGAATTCCCTGGATTAATTGCAGCATCTGTTTGAAAGTGATGATTTTCATTTAAATCTGATTTTCTATCTACATGGCTTACAATACCAAAACTTATTGAGTCTGTTTCTCCAAATGGATTTCCAATTGCAATAACACATTCTCCAACTCTTACTGGATCATTTATATCTCTAAAACTTAGTCCAATACTAGGAGGCAAAATAACATTAGGAGGAACTTGTAACAGTGCTAGATCTTTTGTCTCTGGACTTGCATATGCTCTTTTTCCACTACTTAAAATTACTGGAGCTGCATAAAATTTAATTGGTTCACTGTAATCGCTGCCATTATAAAGTCTAATTGAATAAACACCATCCCTGAATTCATTTTCTTCAAACTGATTGCTTTCAGTAACATGACCATTAGTTAAGATAAATCTTGTACCATATCTGTCAGTAAAAATCATTCCTGAGCCAAGACCCTCTGGGCCTTTAACCATTACGGTGGAAGGAGAAACTTTTTCTACAATTTCCATAATTTGATCTAAAGTAACTCGAGAATCAAATTTGTTTTGAAGCTCTTTAACTTGCGCAGTCTGATTTTGTAACTCCAAGCGAGTTGAAACTTCATTCCCAAGTACTCCAGCACCTGCAAGTCCAAGCAGTCCTACCTTAATGAGTCTATTAACTAAACCTGGACTTCTAGTTGTATTAGTTACACTTGCTACACTACTAACATTACCCATAAAAACTCCTTCTAGCCAAAGAAAGCACTATGCTTTAGTGGCTTTTATCTTGTCTATAATTAATGAATTAAATAAATTGTTTCAAAAAATCAGTATCTTGTCTATAGTCGATTAAAACTGGTTTGTATGAAATATTACTGGAATTTTACAGTGAAAAAATAATGAAAAAATTTTACTTAGAAACTAAGACATAAAAAGAAAAAAAGATTTATTTCCATACCGGTAGATTACCTTGTATGTTGGTTGTATCTCAGTAGTTAAAATAAAAAAACGAAATTCTTCTTTAAAAAAGTTTATAAAAAAAAGAGAGGCATTACTGCCTCTCTTTTTTGTTCGTCATTTTCTATATTGCCAGTATGGAATCATTGGCCTCCATGTGGCAAAATTTACTGGACTCATGTGTCCTCCTAAGAAAGACACCATCGTCTTTAAATGACGCCTTTGTCCAAACCTAAATATAGGTTCAAGCAACATGGTATCAGAGATTTATTAGGTATTTGTAAAAAAATTATAAAAAAGATAACACTTCTTAAGCAACTACACTTACGTTAAAAATATTTTGAATTGATTCATTATAATTTGGTCTTAAAATCCCTTTTTCAGTAATAATGCCAGTTATATGTCTAGCTGGAGTTACATCAAAGGCAGGATTAATTGCTTTTGTTCCTTTTACACAAATTGGTTTTCCACCAGTAGCTAAAACTTCTTTGGGATCTCTTTCTTCAACTGGAATTTCTTCTCCACTTTTTATTGAAAGATCAAATGTAGAAAGTGGAGCTGCTACATAAAAAGGAATATTGTTTTCTTTAGCTAAAACTGCAAGTTGATAAGTACCAATCTTATTTGCAGTATCACCATTTGCACTAATTCTATCAGCCCCTGTAATCACTAAATCTATTTCTCCCTTTTGCATTAAATAACCACAGGCAGTATCTGAAATTAAAGTACAATCAATTCCATTTTCAATACATTCAAATGTAGTTAGTCTTGCTCCTTGTTGGCGAGGTCTTGTTTCAGCTACAAATATTTTTAAATTAGGATTTTTTTTGTGAAGAGTTAAAATTACACCAAATGCAGTTCCAATACCACCTGTAGCAAGCGAGCCAGTGTTACATATCGTCAGTAGAGACGCGATTAATCGCGACTCTACGATGGTTGCACCATGTTCGCCAATTTTTTGGCAACGCATGGCATCATCTTCATGAATCCAAATTGCACGTTTGGTGATTACGTCTCGTAGAGATGCAATTAATTGCGTCTCTACGGATGCAATATCATTTAATATCAAATCAATTGCCCATTTTAAATTTATTGCTGTTGGTCGTGCAGATTTGATTTCTTCACCAACTGCTCTCATATATGAAACAAATTCTTCTTTGCCTCCTTCTTCTAATGCTGCCAATGCCATCCCATAGCCTGCAACAATCCCAATTAGCGGAGCACCTCTTACAGTCATATCTTTAATTGCTTGAATGACTTCTTTATATGTAGTAAGCTCTAAATATTTTTTTTCAAACGGCAATAACCTTTGGTCTAAAACGAGTAGAGACGGCTGGCCAGCCGTCTCTACTTTCCAAATTATTGGCTTAACTTTAGATTGAACTTGTTTCATACATAAAATATTATAATAGAGAAATTGTGGGAGAGAAATTTAACATTTGTTTTGATCTAGATGGCCCAATCATTGATGTATCTGCTAGATATTATGTAGCATATTTAGAAAGTTTAAAAGGAACTCATACAACAAAAGAACAGATTTTAACCTTAGAAGATTTCTGGAAGCTTAGAAGAAATAGGATTTCAGAGCTTGAAATAGGAATATTAAGTGGGTTGAATATAAGTGAATCCTTAGGCCTTGTTGAGCTTAGGAAAGAGTTAAGTTTTAAGGATGAGTTTTTTTCATATGACAAACTATTTAATGATGTTTATAAGGCATTTGAAAATTTAAAAGCAAAAAATATAATTTTTTTTATAGTAACTTTACGCAGGCATAAGCAATTAACTCAAGCTATAAAACAATTTAAACTAGATAAATATCTTGGAACTGAGTTTTTCTTCTCTTTGCCAGATGAACACAAAATTACAAATGATATTCAAGAAAAGTGCATGTTACTAGTAAAAGCAATTAATTTCTTAAACTTAAACCCGCTTGAAACATTGATGATAGGTGATTCAGACACAGATATTCATGCAGCTAGACTTGCAAGATTTCAAAAAGTCATTGCAATTTCAAGGGGAATAAGAAGTAAAGAACAACTTGAAATTTTAAAGCCAGATCACCTAATAGCTAATTTAAGTGAGTTATCCTCTCTTTCCACTAATATTTAATAAACTTAAAAGTGGATTTTTAATAGCTTTTATTTCTTCAATTTCTTGAATTTGTTCTCTAATTTTTTGTTTTAATCTTAAAATTTCTTGCTCATGCTTTCTTTGAAGTGTTAACAATTCCTTTCTGTGCTGTTCATTTGAATCAACATAAAACTTTTCCCATTCTTGTTGTTTTTTATCTATTAATGCTTCGATTTGTTCTCTTAAGCTTGAGATTTGCTCTTGATAACGTTCTTCCACCTCATGTTCAATTTCAGATATTTCATCTTCTAAGAGCTCAAGTCTTTCTTTTAGTTCAGTTGAATCTTCTGTTGTTTTATCTAATTTGCTTTGCAATTCATCACTTTTCTTTTTAGCTTCATCAAGTTCTATATCTTTTTTTGCAAGTAACTGAGTAAGCTCTCTTGCTTTTTTGCCTCTTACTTGATTAGGAACATTATTTCCTTCTTTATATAAAGCAAGTTCAGATTCTAATTTTGATTTTTGTTGCAGAGTCTCTGATAATTTTCTGTCAAGATTGTTAATTGCTTTTTGTTTTACTTCAAGTTCTGCTGAATTATTAACTGTTTTGTTTGAAGATTCTTTTTCTAATAATTCTTCTAGTTCTTGAATTTTTGTTCTTAAAACACTTAGCTCTTGTTTTGAAAGATTTAAGGATTGTTTTAGCCTGTAAATTGGTGATAAAGATATAAGGCTTGTAGCAACAGCTTCATTAGACGGATCTACATTTTTTAATACTTCTGAAACAGAAGATAAAAGCTTAATTTCATTATAAGTTAGTCCTGACTCACGAAGCTTATGTAGTGTTTGAAGTGAATCAAGATCTTCTTTAGTAAAATTTTCTACATTGCCTAACTCAGTGTCAGTATTGATACCTAACTCATTTTCATAAACTGACAGAGTATCTTCAGTTATTTCAAGCTCAGTTAAAATTTTAGCTCTGCTTAGTTTTTCTTCTTCCAACATAAAATAAATTTATGACAAATGTGCATAACATATATTACCATTAAACAAAGATGCATATAACTAAGACATTTAAACCAAGATTAAATAAGTTTAATTTAAGGGCATTTGTATTCTTACTTTTTTTAATTTTCTATACTTCAAGTTATTCATACTCAGCTAATTTAAAACCTTTTGAAACCATCATTAAACCTGAAATTCCAACTATTGGAGACACTGTCTCTATCAAAATCCCAAGAGAAAAGAATAATAAACAAGTACCAAAGATATTTTTTGAAAAAAACAAACTACCAGTATTTGTTTTATCTGAGAGCTGGTTTAGAACATTTTTACCACTTAGTGCAAATTATAAGAGTGGGAAATATCTGCTTGAAATTTTTTATAAAGAGAAGGTAAAAAGAATTGATTTGTTTGTTAAAGACAAAAAGTACCCTCTCCAGGAATTAATACTTCCAAAGCAAGTAGCTGAATTAAAAGCAAGTAGAATCGAAAAAGCTCTTGTTGCTAAGTCTTTAAGTACTTTAAGTAATACAAAGCTCTGGAGTGGGAAATTTATTTATCCGTCTAATGGTCCTCAGTCCACAGCTTATGGGGTAAAACGAAAAGTAAATGGAGTAATAAACCCTGATTACTTTCATAAAGGTTTAGACTTTGCAGCTTTACAAGGTTCAAATGTAGTAGCACCTGAAAATGGAAAAGTAATTTTAGCTGGACATGAAACTAAAGGCTTTGTAGTAAATGGGAATTGTATTTTTATTGATCATGGGCATGGAGTTATTACTGGATATTTACACTTAAGTTCTATTCTTGTAAAAGAAGGAGACTTTATTAAAAAAAGTCAGATAATTGGTAAAGTTGGAAGTACAGGAATAGCAAGTGGACCTCATTTACACTGGGGCGTGTATGTACTTGGAAAGACAGTAGAACCATTAAATTGGACAAGTATGATAATAGATTAGACTGTGGTATTGTTTTTACATCTTGTTATACAAAATAAAAATAGATTTTGGGCAAACAACTATAAGTTACAATAAATATGTTTTGTAAAAAACCATCTAATAGAATAGATAAGTTAAAAAGAAAAAGGAGACAAGTAAAAATGCTAAAGAAACTAACGCTTTTATTTTATTCAGTTATGTTACTGGTTTACATGACTGCTTGTGCTGCACCAAAACCTAAAGAAGAAGTAGAAGAAGCCGAAGAAGAAGCTGAAGAAGCCGAAGAAGAAGCTGAAGAGGCTGAAGAAGCACCTGAAGAGGCTGAAGAAGCTAAAGAAAGTAAAGCAGAAGAAGCAGCACCAGCTGCAAAAGATGCTGTCCCACAAGCTCCAGCTGAAGAAAAAGCACCTGAAGCACAAGAAGCTCAATGAAAAAGTTTTTACTTTGCTTGTTTGTTATCCAACTGGTTATTGCTTTAACCGGTTGTTGCCCGTTTTGCACAGAAAAGTCTACTCCAGAGCAACAACCATCAAATGAAGAGCCAAGCAACAAGAATTAAAAAAACGTCTATAATCTTTATATGTCTATCTTGCCTCCTTCAGAAATTAAGGCAATTACAAGTTTATTAAAGTCTTCTGACGATGGCACATTTAAGCTATTAGAAGAACAATTAAAAACTTTTGATATAAAACTTTTAAGAGAAATTGATAGTGTAATTCCATTGGATGACGCTGAATTAAAAAATGGATTTTTAAAATTAGTCTCAAAAATTAAAAAAGAACATTTAAAAAAAGATTTTAGTAACTGGAGCAAAAACCACTCAAATAATCTGAAGGAAGGTATTTTTCTACTTGCAATGTTTGAAAATCCATTGCTAGATAAAGATTATTACTTCCAGCTCTTAAATGACTGGTCCAGTGATATAAGTAAAAATCTTAAAGAAGTTAAGTTAAAAAATGATCCAACCTCAATAATCAATGAGATTAACCACTTTTTATTTATGGAACTAGGATTCAAAGGAAATAAGGGAAATTATTACGATCCTCAAAATAGTTATATTCATAAAATAATAGACAATAAATCAGGCAATCCGATTTTACTATCTATAATTTATTTAATCATTGCAGAAGATTTAAACCTGCCGTTTAGTGGAGTTAATATGCCTGCTCATTTTCTTGTTCAGTATGTAGATAAAACAGAACCAATTTATATTGATCCATTTAATCAAGGAGAAATTATTACAAGATCTGTGTGCCAGGAAAGAATAAAAAGTTTAAAACTAACATGGCAAGAAGAATATCTAGCAAGTCCAGCTAACAAGCAAATTTTAATTAGAACAATGCATAACTTAATAAACATCTATCACAATGAAGAACAATTTGAATTAAAAGAATATTTAGAAGAATATATGAGGATTTTAAAAACGTAAGTGACTATCATAACTAAAGAAGAGTTAAACATAAATAAGGAATTACTAGCTAAGCTTAAACTTACTACAGATGAATACTTAGAGATAGTTAGACTTATTGGGAGAGAACCAAATGAAGTAGAACTACATATGTTTTCTGTAATGTGGTCTGAACATTGTTGTTATAAAAATTCAAAAATATTACTAAAAGAATTCCCTACAAAAAATAAATATGTAATTGTTGGACCAGGAGAAAATGCAGGTGTTATAGATCTTGGTGATGAAATTAAAATTGCATTTAAAATTGAATCTCATAACAGGCCAACTGCTGTAGAACCTTTTCAGGGAGCTGCTACTGGAGTTGGTGGAATTTTACGCGATATATTTACCATGGGAGCTAGACCAATTGCTATTTTAGATAGTTTACGTTTTGGAGATTTAGAAAAGCTAAGATCAAGATTTTTATTCAGTGGTACAGTAAATGGAATTTCTCACTATGGAAATTGTACTGGCATTCCAAATATTGGAGGAGAAGCATATTTTTATCCAACTTATAATGAAAACCCTCTTGTAAATGCTATGGCTATTGGTTTAATTGAGACAAAAGAAATTGTTAAATCAAGTGCTTCTGGAATTGGAAATCCAGTATTTTATGTAGGCTCAAAAACAGGCCGTGACGGACTAGGTGGTGCTAGTTTTGCAAGCTCTGGTTTAACTAATAAAAGTCATGAAGACAGGCCTGCTGTTCAGGTAGGTGATCCTTTTACTGAAAAAGTTTTAATTGAAGCATGCTTAGAAGCTTTTAAAACAGGCTACATAATAGCTGCACAAGACATGGGTGCTGCAGGTTTAACATGTTCTATTTCAGAAATGTCAGCAAAAGGCAATGTTGGTATTGAGATTGATTTAGATAAAATCCCAACCCGCACTGATACTTTAACTCCAGTTGAATACATGCTTTCAGAATCCCAGGAAAGAATGCTTTTTGTAGTTAAAAAAGGGGTTGAAAAACAAATTTTAGAAATATTTAAAAAATGGGGGCTAGATTCAGTACAAATTGGTGAAATTAAAAATCATGGCAAAGTAATTGTTAAACATAAAAATAAAATTATAGTTGACATTGACGCAAAAGTTTTAGTTGCTACTACACCTGTTTATAAAAGAGAAGCACAAGAACCTGAGTATTTTAAGAAAAACAAATTATTTAATCAAGACTTAATTCCTGATTTAAAAAAAGAAGAAGTTTTACCAGTCTTAAAAAAACTTTTAGCTTCACCAAATATTTGTTCTAAAAAATGGATTTACTCAAAATACGATCACCAGGTACAAACAAATACAATTATTAAGCCTGGTGGAAGTGCTGGAATAATAAGACTACAGACTGTGGACCATAGACTACAGACCATAGACCATAGACCTGGGCTTGCTGTTTCTCTTGATGGTAACTCAATGTATGTCTATCTTGATCCATATCTTGGATCAAAAATTGCAGTAGCTGAAGCTGCAAGAAATGTTTCTTGTACAGGAGCATTACCAATTGCAATTACAAATAATTTAAATTTTGGAAATCCTGAAAAGCCTGAGATCTACTGGCAGCTTGTTGAATCTACAAAAGGAATTAAAGAAGCATGTGCTTTTCTAGATACTCCTGTTACTGGAGGTAACGTTAGTCTTTATAATGAAGCAAGTGGAATAGATATTTGGCCTACTCCTGTAATTGGCATGATTGGCTACATTGATGATGTTAATTTAGTAATAGATCATTCTTTTAAAGCACCAGAAGATTTAATTTTACTTTTAGGTAAACAAAAAAACGAAATTGGTGCATCTGAATATTTATACTTACAAACCAATGAAGTTAAAGGTAAGGTACCAGAGCTAAGTTTTGATTTAGAAAAAATAGTTCAAGCTTCTGTAAGAGAACTTATAAAAAGAAAACTAATTAAATCTGCACATGATTGTTCAGTTGGAGGGCTACTTATAACGCTTTGTGAGTGTGGATTTCAAAATGAAGTTGGTTTTAAGCTATCAGCTATCAGCTGTCAGCTGTCAGCTCTTTGTTTAGATGCATTGTTATTTGGCGAAACTCAAAGTCGTATTGTAATTAGCACAAATAAAAATAATTTACAGTACGTAGAGAAATATCTAAGAGAAGCAAATTGTCCTTATGAGTTAATTGGTAAAGTTACAGATGGAAGCATAACCATAGATGATTTAAATATTACAACAAACATAAGAGAGCTAAAAAATATCTGGGAAAATGCTTTAGAGAATCACTTATCTTAAGTTAAAACGAACAAACATCCATAACTCCATCTTCATCATCATCAATTGATACAACATCTTCAAGAAGAGATTGGACATCTTCTAACAAAGGAAGGATTTCATCGCTTGTATCTTGAGAAATACAACGTTTGCTTGGTTTAGGTTTAGTACATGTTCTTTTTTCAAGCTGATCAACTGCTTTATATATTAAATCTAAAGCAGAATCAAAATTGCTTTCACATTGATCTAAGTCATCACTTCCTTCAGCATTATTTATAAGATCAATGGCCTTTTCTATTTTTTTAGTTAAACTACGAGCAATTTTAGAAGTTTCTTCTTCTAAGATTAAATCTATTTCATCTAATCCTGTAAGAATTTCCCCAGCAAGATCTTCATCTTCTTCTTCAAAGTCTTCAATATCACTTGTACTTTCTATGGCCTCCATATCTGAAATATCACCATTTTCATCTGTAAATGGCCTATCATCTTCCCCAGCATAGGCTATTGGTACAGGTAAAATTACTAAAAGTAAAAACATTAGTAGTGAATAAAATTTTTTCATACTTCAAATCTCCTTAAGTACAGTCTTATAAATTACTTATACAAAATTCCTATGTGATAATTTATGGCAATTATCACATAGTTAACCCTAGACTTTTTTTATCCATTTCTTAAGAGTTACTTTATTCTTCTTCGTTTTCACCAATAACTAAATCTTTCCATTCAGGGTTTTTTTCTATCTCTGAAGCAATATCTGAAATTTGTGTTTTCTTGGGTTTTAAAATGCTCTTAGTTTCTTTATTTTCTTCTTCTTCTTTATCTTCGTCTTCATACTCAATTTCAAAATCTTCTAGCTCTTCATCTAATTCTTCTGATTCTTCTTTTGTTCTCTCTAAAAAATCACCTACTGCTAATTTTTTTCTTTTTGGGGTTACATCTTCTTCAACTTTTGTTTCTACTACCTGTGCTGGTTCAATTTTTTCTTTAGATGCAAATGGAAAACTTTCTGCCTCCCCATTTTCTACATAAATTAATGGTTCTTCTCCTAAAAGTTCTTGCTTTAGAGTTTCTTCTTCAGTACTTAAAGTACTTGCTTCTTTTTGTATTTCTTCTTCAACCTTTTTTTCACTTTTTTCACCAGCTAAAGTTGTTGCTTCAATTTGATCCTCTTTTACTTCCATGTGCTCTATTAAACCCTTTAAAACTTTAAGCTGGGTAGTAAAAGTAGAATCTAGCTGCCCGGATTTTGTTTCAACAATACAACTTCCAGGATCTACAGAGTCATTAATTAGCGGTACAATTTCTATCCCTGAAGGAAACAGTTTTTCAATATCAGGAATGCTTTCTGACAATTGTTTTACATCATTTGGATTTACATAAATTTTTATGCGATCAGCTTCTTGTGTTGCTTTTTTAATTGCTTCTATAACTTGTGTTTTTAAAAGATTACTATCAGTAGAAGCTTGATATCTAATAATTTTCTCTGCAAGATCTAATGCAACATTTATAATTTCTTTATGGGCCTGAATTAGTGTTAAACGTTTTACTTCAAAAAGCTCGCTAAGTAATGCTTTTGCTTGATCTTTTAAAATACGTGCTTCATCATTAGCTTTTTTTAATGTCTCTTCATAAACTTCTTTTTTGATTCTTTCAGCTTCTTGGTTTGTACTGCTGGTGATTTCACTTGCTTTGTCTTCAGCTTCTTTAAGTTTCTTCTGGGCTTCAACTAAAACATTTTGTGCTTCTAGTTTAATTGCTTTTGCTTCTTGTTTTGCATTATGCAGTTCAAGCTGTGCAGCTCTTGAAGATTCTCGTACTATTTGTGGGCTTGCACTAGTCGCACTTCTTATCACTGTAAGTTTTTTTCTTTTAATTAGCATTACATCCCTGTTTGTATTTTTCCTTTCTGTTCAAGAATAAACTCATCTACTAACTTTGTTATATCCTTGGACAAAAATACTGGTGGTCCTTTTTTTTGTTTGCCTAGTTTTGTTAGAATATATTCCCTTAATTTTGGTCTTTGTTCATCTGCAAACTTATACAATTTTTGAACCTTGATTTCCTCTCTACACTCATTTAATATCTTTTGTAATTCAGGCCATGACTGATAAAATGGAGTCCAATCCAGCTTTTCGACATCACTTCCTGTCTCCTTCTCAATTTGAACAAGTCTTTTAACCACCTCTGGATTAAAGTGAGACATTAAAAGTGCTTGTTGATCCTTTGGCATAGTACGCAATACAAGGGATAGAGTTAATAATTTAATATCTTTTGATACTGTGAACATAGCTCTACTCCTCACAAGCTATATTCCCATTTATTAAGACTGAGAAAATCAATGGATTAGATGAGGGAAATAATCATTCTTTTATGGTTATCCCTTAAGTAAATTGTAACCTGGCTATTTTCATTTCAAATCTAGTGAAATAATCCTATCTCTGGCTGGTATTTCAAATGTTTTTACTACTTGCCCTTACATCACAACTAATATCTCTTTCGCTGATTTCTTAATTAATTCATCATCATAAACAAATGGTTCATCATTATTTTCAATCCAACCTTTTGTTTGATCTCTGTAATAAGGGCTTCCAAATTGTGCTGAGGTTCCAAGTGGTATCTGGACACGAGCATTATTAAAGTCTTTTAAATCAATTACTACTCTTGCAGATGGACCCCAGACTACTTTTAAATTGTTATTTGTTCCAAAAGCACTAACTGTGTCTCTGTCTCCACCCACATTCATAGGGCCTGAATTTATAAATAGACTTAATATTGGCAAGGCCTTACTGAATGGGTGTTCAATAGTTAGGACATGGTATTTCCCCCACCTCCATTTTGTAGGATCACTTGTTTTTGTAATTAATTTAATTTCTTTCACTGCATCTTGCAAAGAAAGTAAAAGCAGCGATTCATAATTTTTTACACCTTTTGGCAGCCAGAATTTATCTTCGTTAATTAATATTTTAATTAGTGAAAGACTAGCTGCTCTCCATTCTTTTAAATAGTCTTTAGCAAGATCTGCTCCAAGCTTATTTATTAAAATCTTTTTTAGCAAATTTTCATATGTTTTTTCAAAAATAAATGCTTCAGGACTTTCACTGGTAAGCTTAAAATCCCATTTATTTAAAAGTTGTACAACTGGCAAAAGATCTTTGTTTGACATTTCTGATTTGTAATAAGCTTCTAATATTTCTATTGTTAAATAATTTGCCACCCAACTGTAAAGATCTTTCTGGATTTGTAAATTCTTTTTTAAGTTCAGATTTTTATTGTTTGAAAGAAGAGTGCTAATCCTGCTTGCCCTAAATGGAGATAAGAAATTATTTCCAAGATCATAAATATAATCTGAGCTAACTATTTTATTGTTTGCACTTACAATGTAACCTACTTGTGGATTATATGCATGTGGCAATTCTTCAAAAGGGATATTACCTAAGGAGTGTTCTTTACAACTAAAACCTAAAATTGGCAGGCTCCCTCCTCCTTTAACTCTGTTTGGAATCAACCCAGCAGCTTGATAACCAATATTTCCATTAATATCTGCATAATGAAAACTTAAAGTTGAACCATTGTATTTTTTTAGAGCAGTTCTAAATTCATTCCAGTTTTTTGCTTTTCCTAGACTCCATATTGAACTTACAGAATCATGATCAGTAATTTCAGTTATGTTCCACTTTAATGCTAAGGCTTTGTTTCCATCACGATCTAAAATAGGTCCACAGTCTGTAACTATTGTTTTATGAACGTAAGGTGCTTTCTTGTTTTTTATTTTTATTTTTGATTTTATAATTTTATATGAAGAAGACCTTTCATTTTTAAATTCTCTCTTAAATTCTCCAACAAACACATCCTGGACATCAGCTGATAAACTTGTAACACCCCATGCAATTTTCTCATTGTGTCCAATTAATACTCCTGGAATTCCAGGTATGCTAAGCCCTAAAACATTTAAATTACTTGATTTGTTTATTAAATGAATTGGATACCAAAAACTTGGATTAGCCAACTCCATGTGAGGATCATTTGCAAGGATTTTAGCCTGGCTACTAACCCAGCAATTAGAGCCTCCATTAAAACCTTCCCAGCGATCAGAGCCACTTCTTAAAAAGTCTGCAGCTTCTATAATTGTTTTTTTAATTTTAAAATATGGGGCTTCAAGTATTTTTCTTAGTGCTACTTTTTGTTTTATGTTTCTCCATCTTTGTAATAAGTTTGGTTTTTTCAAAATGTAATTATCGAAGACAAGATATTTTTTTGCATCATAGTTAATAATAGGATTGGCAGGAAAATCTTGTTCAAAAAGTTCTTCTGCTTTTTCAAGCGGTATCCTTTGATAAATTTCCTGCCTTATTAAATCAAGCTGCCAGCTTGTATCAGTAACTTCTGCAATTTGTTTTACTATAACTATTGAGTCAATTGGTTTCCATTCTTTTGGTTTGTAGTTTAAAACTTTAAACTCGACTGGAAGATTGTGTTTGTGTTTTTTAATGTATGCAGTAACACCTTTACTGTAATAATTTAATATGTCTAATGTTTCTTTGCTTGAGTTTTGTAATTCTTTTTTTGCCATTCTAAGGAGTCCAATTGTATGGGCAAACTTATCTCTAACAAGCCCTTTCGTACCTAAGATTTCAGCAAGTTCACCTTTTGCAGCACGTCTTGCAATATCCATTTGAAATAATCTGTCTTGTGCAGTTAAGTAACCTTGTAAAAATACTAAGTCATGAATGTTATTTGCAAAAACATGAGCACGTCCATGTTTATCAAAATAAACAGTTGCTTTGTCAATAAGCCCTTCTAATCTAATTTGTCCGCTTCGTTTTGGTTGGCTAAATTGAACATAAATTAAGCTAATGACTGTTAATAAAGAAATGCACATAAGTCCTATAAAAGTAAGTTTAAGTATTGTTCTTTTGTTTATCATTTTAAAATTCATTTATCATATAAGATATGAAAGGAGATTATCTAATTTGAATTTACCCAGTTTAATAGACTTTATATTACCCAAGCAAGTTAAAGAAGTACTAAAAAGTTTATCTCTTGGAAGTACAGAAATTTACCTTGTTGGCGGGTTTATTCGAGATATGTTTCTTGGGGTAAGCTCCCAGGATCTTGATTTCATCGTGATAGATAGAAGCATCTCTGAATTTTGTGAAGAGTTAAAAACAAAGTTTGGAGGAAACTGGTTTTTCTTAGATGAAGAAACTCAGACTGCAAGATTTATTCTTAGTGATGAAGATTGCAAAGACTATACTTTTGATTTTACACTTGTTTTAAAAGAAAACTTAGATGTTGATTTTGCAAGAAGAGATTTTACAATAAATGCCCTTGCAATAAATCTTAATAACCAGGATGTACTAATTGATAATTTTTCTGGCTTTAAAGATTTAAAAAACAAAATTATAAGAGCAGTAAAATTAGAAAATCTTCTGGATGATCCTTTGAGATTTATTAGAGCTTTTAGGTTTGCTGCTTTGCTTAAGGGGGAAATTTGTCCAGAAACAATAAATTTTATTAAAGACAATTTAAATTTTTTTAATGAAAAAATATCAAGCGAACGAATTTCAAGTGAACTTTGGAAGATATTAGAAAGTGATAATTCTTATAAATATGTTAAACAAATAGCTGACATTGGCTTGCTTGAAAAGATCTTGCCTGAACTAACTCCAATGAGAAAGGTTACTCCAAATAATTTTCATCATCTTTGGTTATTTGATCATTCAATTGAGCTTGTAAAAACTTTTGAGGAAAATCTTTATAAGATTCCTTCCTGGACAAAAGAAGAATTAAAAAATAAGGCTATTGCAAAGTTTGCATGTCTTATTCATGATATTGGTAAGCCAGGCACTTGGGAGATAAAAAAAGTTAATGGTGAAGAAAAGCACACCTTTTACGGACATGACAAGTTAGGTGAACAAATTACAAAACAAATTGGAGAAAGATTAAAGTTTAGTAATTTAGTTATTCAAACTCTTTCAAAATTAGTTCGTTACCATTTAAGACCTTACCAACTTCAACAGGGTGATGCACCAATTACCCAGCGTGCTTTATACAGGTTTTTCAGGGATATAGGTGAAGATACTCCTCTTTTATTAATATTAGCTTTAGCTGATCTTTATGCAACACTTGGTCCAAGAATTATAAAAGAAGATTTAATAAAAAGCGAAAAGTTAATTTTATGCTTATTTGATGAATATAAAAAATTTCAAGATAGTGAAAAAGAAAATTTAAAAAAGCCAAAACTTTTAAACGGAAACGAAATAATAAATTTAACAGGATTAAAACCAGGACCTAGATTAGGAGCTTTAATTAAAGAGCTAGATGAAGCAATTGGAGTTGGAGAAGTTAAAACAAAAGAAGATGCTATAAAATGGGTAAACTCTAAAGTGATGCTTTAGCTTTTTTAGTTTTACTAGAGCTGGGGCCTTCTTGGTTTTCAACTACTTTAATCATTTCTTTTAGTGTTTCTATACCTTTTACAAGCTGGACATCTTTCCCATCATCTGGTTTTCTTTTTGATGGAAGTTGATTTGGATCACTAAACCATGGGCCCTTGCTTGCTTTGTAGTCATCTATTGAAAGTTTTACTTCAATATCTGGCTGAATGCCTAACTGGTTTATGTCTACCTTTGCTGGTGTTAAATATTTAGCAATAGTAATGTTTACACCTGAACCATCATCAAGCTTGTTAATGCCTTGAACAAGCCCTTTCCCAAATGTTTTACTGCCTACTATTGTTGCTCTCTGGTTATCTTTTAATGCACCGCTTAGTATTTCACTTGCACTTGCACTATTTTCATTTACTAAAACTACAATTGGTTTGTCAGTTAAAATCCTTTTATCAGCAGTAACTGACTGGATGTATCCATCCCGGTCTACAGTGCTTACAATTACACCATCTTCTAAAAAAATATCTGAAATTTCAATTGCATTTGTTAATAAACCTCCTGGATTATCCCTTAGATCAATAATGAGACCATGAGCTTTTGTAAGCTCCTTAAGTGCTTCTTTCATTTCTTTTGTAGCTTCTTGTGAAATAAAACTGTTTAGCCTTATGTAACCAAGATTGTTTTTTATTATTTTTGCATGACCTTTTGCAATTGCTTTAATTGGAATTTCAGCTCTTGTAATTATTCTTTTTAAGGTATCTTTTCCTCTTGCTATTGTTAGTGTAACTTGTGTTCCAACAGGTCCTTTAATTTGATTTGCTGCTTCTTCAACTGAAATACCTTTTGTAGAATTACCATTGATTTCTATAATTTCATCACTTGGCATTAGACCAGCTTTTGCTGCTGGCGTGCCTTCAATTGGTGCAATCACAATTAACCTTTGGCTTTTGTCAAGCCCAATTTGAATCCCAATCCCACTTAGTTTGGCATTTATAGCTTGCTTTTCATCCTCGAAATCTTTTTTACTTAAAAACCTTGTGTATCTGTCTCCAAGGCTTACTAACATAGTTTCAATGGCTTTATGAGCATCGTCTTGTGTTTTTAACTTTCCTTTGTACCTTTCTTTCCATATATTCCAGTCTTGCCCGTTAAATGCCTGATCAACATAATCCCTCTTAATTAAATCCCAAACCTTTGCATAAAGATCATCTGGATCTATATTTTTGTTTTCAGCTTCTTCAGTAACAAATGCAAAGTTAGCTTCAATACCAGCTTTAGCATTTTTTGCTAAAAAGTTTGAACAAACAGCAAGGCAAAAAATAAAAAGCATTATTAGATTTGCTTTAAGTAATGTTTTTATATTTAGTTTGAATTTCATCTCTATAATTTTTATTTTCCCAAATTTAACTAAAAAGTTTCAATTTTTTTTCCTTTAATTTAAATACTATCAAAACTATCCCTATGATTAGGTTAAAGATATAAAAAGAAGGTTATCAAATGGTAAACATAATAGACTAGCTGCTAGTTAATTGTCCACAAGCAGCATCTATGTCAGCCCCTCTTTCATGACGGATAGTTGTTTTTTTGCCGCTTAGGTTTTCAAGAACATTTTTAAATTTATATATTTTTCCACTGGATGGCCTTTTAAGTAGAGGCGTTCCATGGAACGCCCCTACATGGTTATATGGAATTAAATTAATATGACAATGTAGATTTTTTATTAATTTTGCTAACTCTTTTGCTTTTTCAATCTGGTCATTTATATCTTCAAGCATAATATACTCTAAAGTTATTCTTCTTTTTGTTTTACTATAATAATAATGTAGACTATCTATTAATTCTTTAAGTATATATTTTCTAGAAATTGGAACAAGTAGCTCTCTTGTTTTTTGATCTGGCGCATGAAGTGATACTGCAAGAGTAATTTGTAAGTTTTCTTCTGCAAGTTTTTTAATTTCAGATATGACTCCACTTGTAGAAATTGTTATGTGCCTAGCACCAATACCTATACAATCTTTTATAAGATGAATGGATTTTATTACCTCATTATAGTTTAAAAGTGGTTCTCCTTGTCCCATAAAAACTATGTTGCTAATTCTTTCTTTGGTATCTCTTTGCATCCCTAGGATTTGATCTATAATTTCATTTGCTTTTAAGTTTCTTTTAAATCCAATTGTCCCAGTAGCACAAAAAGGACAACCAACAGCACAACCTACTTGAGAACTTATACAAGCACTATATGATTTATGATCTTCAAGAAACATTCTTACTGACTCAACAAGGTTATTGTCATAAAGTTGCCATAAATATTTAATTGTTTTGTCAGTGCTTGTTTGTTTTTTTTTAAGCTTTAATGTACTTAGTTCATATTTTTCTTTTAAAAACTCTCTTTCTTTAATTCCTAAGTCACTCATTTCATCAAATGAAGAAATATGTTTCTTATAAATCCAGCAATGTAGCTGTTTTCCTTTAAATGAAGGCCAATTCATATTAGAAACAAGCTCTATAAGCTCACTTTCAGTGAGGCCTGATAAAGAGACTTTGGTGCTGCTTTTATCTATAGTTTCAAACATGGTAGTTCCATTGTAAATGATAGATAGTTATACTTATTTAAATTATTATAAAAAAATGATAAAAATATGTTGATAGAAGTGAAAAAATGAAAAAATTAGTTAAGTCTTTTATAAGTTCTTTTTTCCTTGTTTCTTTGCTTCTTTGCTTCCTTGCTTCTATTTCTTATGCTAGTGACTTCATCGTACCAAACTCTAGTGGTGAGCCAATAGTTATTGATATTTCAAATTTAAATTTATCTTCAAGTGTTGATGTAACAATAGGAGACTTTAGTGATCAAGCAAGACCCTACAGAGATGCAAATACTAAATCACTTGTTATTTCCCCCCCACCGCTTTCAAGTTCAGAAAAAACAATTCAAGTAAGTGCAGGAGGCTCAAGTATTACAAGAACCATTAGCTTTCGCTCTTCTCCAAAAGGTATACTAAGAAATTCTTTACTTCCTAATTTAAAAGAATCAAAAGGAGGTAATTCAGTTACTAAAATTTCTGACGGGAGAATTGTTTTAATAGGCGGAGGGAAGGAAATTGCTGATACACCTCTTAGTTCACTTGAGATTTATAATCCTGAAAGTGGGAGAAGCAGTTATTTAAAAGATGCAAGAGATTTAAAAAGAGCAAAATTAAAGAAAGAAAGAAGCCAGCATAGTGCTACTTATTTAGGCATTAATAGTTTGCCTCTTGGAATGATTACAGGGGCTGTAGAACAAATTTTAATTACAGGTGGTTTTACCAAGGATGGCCAAATAGATAGTTCAGTTGAAATTGTAGAAATAAAAGTAGGTACTGATATAGCAACATCTACTTTGTTAAGTGGTAAACATTCAAAATTAAAAAAAGCTAGAGTTTTTCATACTGCAAGTTTATTGCCTGACGGGAGAATACTTATAGTTGGTGGGCAAGGTCGTATCAGCATGGCAAACTTAGGTGCTATAAGTAGTATTGAAATCTTTGATCCTGTATCAAGAACTATACAGACAGCTGGTATTTCTTTAAAGACACCAAGACTTTTACATACTGCAACTACTCTGCAAAACGGGGACATATTAATTACTGGTGGTTTTACAAATGAAAAGCAAGGCAATTTTGGTTTTGGACCAGCTACTGACTTAGCAGAATTAATTAACACTAAGAATTTAACTATAAAAAATGTTGGGTTGCTTAAAGAAGCTGTTGGTGGTCATGATGCAACTCTTTTAACTAATGGACTTGTTTTAATAACTGGCGGAAACTCACACTTTTTCTCAGGGAAATCTGATAGCACAAAAAATAACAATAAGGAAGAAGTAAAAGGATTGACAAAAGATACCATTCAATTTTATAACCCAAATACTGAAAGCTTTGAACTTGCAAGTAATCAAACTGGTGAAGCTAAGCAGAATTTAGATATCTCAAGATTTCTTCATAAGGCAATACTGTTGCCAAATGGGGACATAGCTGTAATTGGTGGATTAAGTAAGAAAATAAGTTCATCAGAGGCTACAAGCTTTGTTGATACACCTGTTTCAACAATTGAAGTTTATGAGCCGGATTTGTTCAATTTTTCAGGCAGCTCATTAAAGCTTAAGAAAAAATCAAATCTTGAAACATTTCAAGGAAGAATTTTACCAACTGCAATTTTAGTATCTCCAAAAAATAAAACAGAAGGGCTTTTATCTTTAGATGATTCTAAGAACTTTGTAAATAGTGGGGTTTATATTACAGGTGGATTTACAAATGGCTTTGGGAAATTACCTTCCCAAATTAGTGAGCTCTTACAAATAGAATCTAATAGGGGTGTAGAAGGAAGAGACATAAAATTATTACCTGAAGCTGTAATAAGAGGCAGTTATATTTCTGATTTCTTAGTTAAACTAGATGAGTTTTCAGTAATCCCTTCCTTGCAAGTTAATCCACAAACAATTAATTTATCAAGCTCAAATAATTTTATGACACAAGTAAAAGTTTTATCTACAAATAATAATGTTGTTTTGTTAAAGGCAGAGACTAGTGATCAAAATGGTTCAATAATTGTAAGTCCATCACTTTTTCAGGTAGGAGAAAATGTAACAATTTCAAGGAAAGACAGTTCTGTGCAAGGACAATTTGATGTCATATTTTCAAGTGCAAGTTTAACAGATGAATTTATACCTGCAATACTTA
Organism: Candidatus Melainabacteria bacterium; assembly: GCA_016193285.1. NCBI lineage: Bacteria > Bacillati > Candidatus Melainabacteria > Candidatus Melainabacteria bacterium. The sequence goes on along the minus strand of JACPSL010000038.1, from coordinate 10,857 downwards.
AAGTAAATGTATTGGATGTTGCAAAACCTTTTTTATCAACTCTTCCACCTTTTGGTATTTCATTAATCAATGATACTGCAAGTAGTTTTAGTTCTCAAAAAATTCAAGTTAAAGTTCTTTCTCAAGATGGGGTAACTGAACTTACTTCTGTTCCTAGTAATACAGGAGTCACCGCAACTGTTTCCAATCCTGAAATTGCAAATCTTGAAAGTGCCGGGCTTTCTTCTGCAACTGGTACCTTAGCTACTCAATTTACTGTTATGGGTATTAAGCCTGGAAGTACAAATTTAAATTTTTCTATTAATTTCCCTGATATATTACCTCTTACTTTTCCTGTTCAAGTAAGTGGTACTCCTAAATTTTCTTCAACTCCAATTGATACAACTATTCAAGCTTCTTTAATTCAAAGTGGGGTTGAATTTTCTAATACTGAAACAATTAATTCAAGCAATGTTTCAGTAATGGATTTAACTCTTTCTTCTGTAAGCTCTTTATTTCCAATTTATGTGCCTGTTAATTTACAAAGCTCAGTTGATAATTCAACAATTATTGGTTCATTTACTATTAGACCTGTTTTTGGTGTAGATTTATTTACTGCTTTACCAAGATCCCTGGTAAATAAATCACAAACAGGATTTAGAAATCCTCTTGTAAGCTCACCAAGTGCAATTGAAGGAATTGTTCCTATTGCAATATTAGCTTCTCTTGATGGAATAAGACAAGTTCAATATAACCAGAATATAAGTCAGAATATTGTTGAACCGTTAACTGTGGTAAGTAATATTTCTCGCGTAAAGAAATTAAAGTTGTTTGAAGTTAATAATGTTCCTAAAATTGTTGCTTTAAAAGACTCTATGATCTTAGTTCTAGATTCTATAAGTGGTGATATTGAATCTTCTAGTAGTCTTTCTGGAGAAGGTTTTGAACTGGAGCTTGTTACATTAGAAAACGAACTTGCAGCTGTTGTATCAATTGGTTCACAAGGAATTGATTTGGTTTTTCCTTTAACTAATGAATCACCAAGAGTAGTAAACTTTCAAACACCCGGAAACATACGTCACATAAGTATTGCTAACAAATTAGGAAATAAATCAAACCCAGTTGTAATTTCATATGATGGCACAAGTTTGATTCTTCTTACTGACTTAGTAGATTTAAATGCAGATGTTCAAACCATTAAAACTCAAGATGAAAAAATTACAAACATTGCTTATGCAGGAAAATTTATAGTTAACTCTAAAAGTACAGATATCCTTGTAGCAACTACTCAAAGAGGAATCTTACTTTATGATTTAAATAATTTGATTTCTATTCCTACTAGTCATAACTTAGATATTAAAAATTCTGTTGAAGATCTACTTGTTATTGATGGTATTGCATATCTTGCTTTAGGTAGCGAAGGGATTCTTGCTGTTAGTATTGGTTCATTATTAAGCAGCGATGAAAAAGTACAACCTACAGTTGGACACTTTAAAAAGAGTAAGCTTACAGTAATTAAACCAAATGGCAAGCAAACATTCATAACTAAAAACATTAATTCAAAAATATTAGCTCCTTCAAAACCATTTTTACTTTCAAGTGGGCCTGGAAATGATTTAACTATAATTAGAGTTTCACCATGACTTTTTCTTGTTTAGGTGCTTGTTCAAGTAAAGCTTTAATTAACCTTACTTTTGAACTGTATTCTTTAAAAGATAAAACGGGCCTGCTTCCTGACTTTGGTACATCTATTTTAAGTTCAATCCACGGTTTAGATTTTGCGAAGTCAGATGAGTTTAGAATTAATATTGGATCTTCTAATTCATAAATCCTAAGTAAGAGCAACTTTCTGCTATGGTCGGGGTAAGAAACCCAAGACTCTTTTAAATATTCTTCACTATTAACTAATTCTCTGGAAATACTTAAAAGTTCGTCAAGAGTTTTAATGTTGATTATTTCTTCTAAAACTGTCCAGTATTTTATTTGAACTTGATTATCCTTGTTTAGTCCTTTTGACTGTTCATATAATGACAAGTATTCTTTTTTTACTATTTCCTGATCTTGGTAAGAGGATATTGGAAATAAAACCAATTTTTTTTGAATAAAACTTTCAAAAGGCTCTTTTCTCCAGAGAGCTACCACTTGTCCTTGCCCTAAAGCTTCTGTAGTTACAGCCCATTCTTTTAAAGCAAATTTCATAATAGCTTTCATATTACTACATTTTGAAAGCTACCACATTAAATTTTTTTAATGATTTGTTTTAGACCTCAAGAGGCGTCGTAACCATGCTTTTACTGACTAGTTCAGCAATTGCTTTAACCAGTTTAACAATGCCAACTTCTACTTCAGCTGGCCCTTTTGCAAGCATATAAGCAGGTGTAGTAACAATTAAATTATTTTTGTCAATAACAACCTCATTTACATTTTTATTTATATGTTTTGCCCCCATTTGTTCTAGCTTTGTTGAGGTATTCTTGTCTGTGCCTATTGTAACTTCAACTTTCTTGCTGCCAAATATTTTTGCAACTATGTTTGGTGCAATGCATATAGCACCAATTGGTTTTTTAAGTTTATGCACTTGTTTTAAAAAGTCTTCTACTTCAGGAATAACTAGTGCATTAACACCATCTTTTGAAAAAGAACTTAAATTACAAGCTGCACCATAACCTCCAGGTAAAATGACTGCATCAAGTTCGTTTGGTTTTACATCTTTAATGTTTTTTATATTACCCCTTGCAATTCTTGCAGCCTCAATTAACATATTTCTTTTTTCATTTTGAGGTTGGTTAGTAACGTGGTTTATTACTTGGGTTTGATCCTTATTTGGTGCCATACAAACTGCTTGCATATTTTCTCTATCAATTGCAAGTAATGTTATAACTGCTTCATGAATTTCAGAACCGTCCTTTACTCCACAGCCACTTAATAAAACTCCAATTTTATACATTTGTTTTCCTCCTTGAAAACATTTTACCACTCTGTCTCTGAAATCTGGAAACCTTATGGTTACTGAGCTTTCACTATATAACATTTAACAGTATTCATTTTTTAAAGGGATGGCCCCTTACTTATTTATTTATCCATAACCATTCTTTAGTAATCCTAAGGATAGTTCTATTTTTCTTTTACAAAATTTAATGTTAGTAAAAAGTTACTAAGGGAATTTATTTAACGGTAGCTAATGAACCACATTCATAAAAATAGTCTTTCTTCTATAACAAAGGATGATATTATTGTTCTATTGTTCTTTTTTGATTTGTCTTATATTGTGTTTTGGAATATTGTAGAAAACAGTGTTTTAGGTTGCTTTTCATTTTCAATTTTAATTACTTTAATTGCTTTATTTGTAATAGTTACGGCTCATCTGTCAGACGAAATTGAAATTATAAAGCTTCAAGAGCAGGAAGAATATTTAAGAAAAAAGATTAGGGATGAATACCACAAAATATACTCTTTAAGGCGTAGGATAGAACTATTAAGAAAAGCAGGTTGTATAAAATCTAATGAGGCTAAACATATAATTTCTGGAAGTGATGACCTTGTAGTTAACACAAATAATTATGAATCAGTTAACAATGTATATTTTAACTACTTAAAAAAGTTTAGTAACCAGCACGGGAAAAAAGAAAATCCTAAAAGAAGTCCCCAAGGGTAACATCTTCGTTTAAATAGCCGATGGTTTTAAAGCTTGATTGAGCGAATATTGATTTATAGGGCTTAAACAGCAAGGATGAATTATGGATTTAAAAGATTTAAAAAGAAATGAAGAAAGAAGTTTATCTCGTATTGTCCAGGCGCAAGAAAAAAACAAGAAAAATATTTGTCGAGGGTTAAACAAATCTGTAGATAGAGATAAGTTTATTAGGAAGTATGCTTATTTAGTAAATTGGGTAGTTGGCAGACTTCCTGTTGCAAGCTTAAAAGGATTAGAGCGAGATGATTTAATTGGCTACGGTACAATTGGGCTCATTGAAGCAATTGATAGATTTGATCCAACCAAAGGTACTAACTTTAAGTCATTTGCAATTACAAGGATTAGAGGTTCTATTTATGACCAGTTAAGAGCATCTGACTGGTTAACAAGAGGCTCAAGGAAAAGAGTAAAAAATTTATATAATGCAATTAATGAATTAGAAACAAAACTTGGAAGGCATCCTAATGATAAAGAAATTGCAAAAGAGCTTTCAATTTCACTTCAAGAATTAAGAGCAATACAACAGGAATCTCAAATAGGAATTTATTCTTTAGATGAACCACGAGATAATGCTACAGAAGGCAGTGCTTGTCTCATTGACAATGTTTCATCTAATGCTACACCAGTATTAGAAGAGTTAGAGGAAAGTGAATTAAAAGAACAACTAATAAAAGCAATTGAGTCTTTACCAGAAAGAGAAAAAACAATAGTAGGTTTGTATCATTATAAAAAATTCACATTTAAAGAAATTGCAGAAGTTATGGATTTTTCTGAATCTAGGGCTAGCCAGATTCATGCAAGAGCAATTTCACTTTTAAAATCTAAGTTATTAAAGGATTAAGAAGAGAAGCAGAAAAACAAGTAATTTTAAAAGTTCTTCAACAAAATCTCAAACCCTGCTTGCTCAAAATGTTTGTCAGTGGTTAGTGCTTGTTTAATTCCATGTTTTTTCCATTACTATAAATGAGTAGCAGTCAATCATACTCCATGCTTTATTTGACATTTTTTCATACATTGACCAAGCAAGTGCAAGATCATCATCATTAATTTTTTCAATTAACATTGTTTTTCTTAATCTTCTTACGTAGAATGGATATTGAATTCTAAAAAATCTGATATCCTTATCTCTGCCAGATTGACAGTACAAGTTCTGAATGCATGGGCTAAGGGACAGTTTTTGTTAGTTTTTGGATCTGACAGATTGTTATCTTTAAAAGCACTCGATGATTTAAAGAAAGTAATCAGATAATGATGAAGAATTAAGAGTTAACTAGCTTTATTAGCTAAGATAAATAATTTGAAATAAAGAGTTTAAGTTAAGACAAGGTTAGGTATGATGCAAAATAGGTAATAATTTTTTTTGGGGGGTATTATGGTTAGATTAATTTTATTTGTTAGCGCTTTTGTGTTTTTGCAATTTTCGTTGACTTACAATACTTATGCACAAGTTACAGGAGCTGATGCAACTGGAGCAGCAACTGAAGCTACACCAGCAGGAGCAGATATTACAGAAGTAATAGGTGAGACTCCACTAGTAGAAACACCACCACCTGAAGAACAACCAATAACATACGGTGGAAAAACAATTTGCACATTTAGAGGAGGGGATTCCACTCCAATAGATAAAGTTAAAGCACGCAATAGTTATATTTACTTTCAGTCAGGTACTGGTCAAGTTGGTTTTGAACTCTTTAAAGACCAATCGTACGAAGATGTATTCACTAGAAGCCAAGTGTCTTCATATTTAAGTAATCTTGGCATAAGTACACCTGACGATATAGAAATCGGTAGGAAATATAAGGGTATTACAGACTATTCTTTCCTTGGTTTAAGAAGCATAGTTGAAGGCGATGATGGTCAAATAGAAATCACTGCTGTATCTAATTACGAGTCTGAGCTTAGAAGAGGGCTTGATGATGTAACTATAACAGATGAAGAAGTAACACCATCACAAGCTATATTCAGGATAGACAGCATAGACGAAGAAAACCTTACTGCAAGTGGGATACTCAAAGTTCGCTATAAAGATACTCTTGGCTTAGTCACAAATAGATCTGTTGAACCTAAACCTGGTGATGACAATACATGGGCTCTTTTAAGAAAGGTTAATACTAGAGCACAAACTGATAGTGAAGTATTCGACAATGGAACTATTGATGTAACTTGTAGTTTCAAAAATGTACCAGTTAACGTTTTTGAATCTGGAACTGCACCGCCATTTGACGAGGATTTCGATATAGATCCAGAAGATACAACACGTAAGTTCCACAGGCAGAGACACTAATTGATTCTGAATGCGTTGGCTTAAGAACAAATTCAGGAAATTGAGAATTGAGAATTGAAAATTAGAAGATAAATTTCTTAATTCTCATTAAATAAAAATCCAAATGGTCCAACACCTGAATGTTACTTATGGTGTAGAGACTATCATTTGCAAGAGGTAGAAAAAGATTAATCTTCAAAGTAAATTGGAAGTTTATTGTCAGCAATTTCTTTTAAGGCATTATCAAAGTCTTCCCAGTTGCCTGTTTCATTAACTTTATCCATGGCATTGTTTAAACTTTTTTGAGTAGCTGAATTCCAAAAGGTAGGACCTCCTGAACTAGTTACTTTTATTTTCCCAAGAAGTTCACCATGAGATTTAACCTCATAATGGTAGTCACTTCCTCTCTCATCTACTCCAAATTTTGTAATTTTGATATTGTGATTAGCTTCTGTTTTAGTTAAAGCAGCAAACTCTCTCATATTTTTTATGATCTCATTTATTTTGTTTTGATCAATATCATCAGAATTTTTTAGCGCAAGCAATTTTAGTTTAATTGATGCTCGCTCCATTATTTCTGGTTTGCCCATTCCTTGCTTAGCTAATTCGTCAAGAATTGCATTTAAATTATTTTGCAAAGCTTCAGGTGCACCTTTTATAAAATCCTTAAGAGAGTTAGATATTTCTACAGCTCTCTCGTTTTTTAACTTGGATCTTTCAGCATGTAGTTCTGCTAGTTTTTGTTCTAATTCTTTTTGCTTAGCATCAAAGTCACTTACTTTCTCTGAAAAGATTTTTGGTTTTTGTGGAGGTTTTGGAGGTTCTTTTACTGCTTGTGGTTGAGTACTAGCGCTAGCTGGTTTTTCAGGTTCTGGATTCTTAGTAGTAAATGGAGCATCATGAGCTACTTCTGTGTCACCAATTTTAAAGTTTACTTTACATCCTTGCTTTACCCCAATTGTGTAATGATCCCCAGCAATTATTCATGAACAAATATAAAGGAATAAATTAAGACAGCTTGGCCAAATTGAAAGATTTTTAGTATTCATTAGTATGTGAGTATAAAAAACAAATTAGGCTTTCAGGCTTTACTTAATACCCTTCAAGTAACAGTAGGAAATATTACTGATATCAGACAAAAATCTAAGATTGACTATAGCTGCCTTGAGAATATACTGGTTGATGATATGAAACTCTTCTGCCTCTGCCACACATTTTTTTATTTTTGATCTTCCAGCAAAATCTTTGGCTCCCATTTTAAAATTTGTTTTGCACGTGTAATATCTGGTCTTCTACGTTTGGGATCTGCATCAGGCAAGGGTTTAAAAACAATTTCACTTTTAAAATCTAAGTTATTAAAGGATTAAGAAGATAATTTTTATATTTGATGTAACCAAAGGTTACATGATTTTTAAGGTCAATGGTTTACAATTTTGACTCTATGAAAAGTATTAAAGATTTATTTTTACTTTTATCTCATGTGATTGAATTTCAATCTGAAAAAGTTTTATTAAAAAAACTGTTTCAAAACAATAATCTTGAAGAAACTTTTGAGAGTGAGTTCAAACTAAATCTTTCAAATCTAGAACTTGAAAAAATAAATAGATTAAGAACTGAAATTAAGAAAATTATTTTAAGTGAAATTAAAAAAACCTTAACTGAAAAAGAAATAAACTTTATTGGCTTGTCAGATCCTGAATATCCTAAAAAGCTTTTAGAGATAAATGATCCACCAGTTGGGTTGTTTTATAGAGGGAAAATAGACCTTTTAAATCATCTAAAATCTGTTGCAATCGTAGGGACTAGATCTGCAACAAATTATGGGATAAACATTTCAACTAAAATTGCTTCACTTTTAGCTGAAAAAAATATTGTAATTATAAGTGGACTTGCAGCAGGGATAGATACAAGTGCTCACATTGGTGCCTTAAAATCTGGAAAAACAATTGCTGTGTTAGGAACAGGAGTCGATGTTGTTTTTCCTACTAGTAATAAAAATCTTTTTAATGAAATATTAAATAAAAATAGCTTAATTATTTCTGAGTATCCACCTTCTACTCCTGGTGTAGGATGGAATTTCCCACAAAGAAACAGGATTATAAGTGCATTAAGTGATGCAGTTGTAATTATTGAAGGAGACTTACAAAGTGGAGCAATGATTACTGCTAAGTTTGCAATTAAACAAGGTAAATCACTTTTTGCACTTCCTGGATTAGTTGATTCACCTACTTCTAATGGTCCAAATGTTTTAATTAAAAGTAGAGTTGCTGAACTTTTAATTTCTGTAAATGATATTTTAGAAAAATTTGGAGAAGGTAAACAAACAAAGCTTTCTTTTGATAATGAAAATGAAAAAATTGAAAATCTCTCTGAATGTGAAAAAAATATTTATAAACTCTTGTCTTCTACTTCAAAAAATTTTGAAACTTTAATTCAAGAAACAAATCTTGAAGTAAAAGAATTGCTGAAATACTTATCAATGCTTGAGCTTAAAGGACTTGTTGAGAAGGCACAGGATGGGGGATATGCTCGGCTCTTAGTTTAGTCCATAAGCCATACTCAATACTATCCGTAATAGCTAACCACGTGGCATCAATAATATTTGCACTTACTCCAACTGTATCCCATGAAGTTTTTCCATCAGAGCTTTCAACATGTACTCTAGTCTTAGCTGCTGAACCATCGTGTCCATCTAAAATTCTTACTTTAAAATCTACAAGTTGAAATTCTTTTAAAGTAGGATAGTATTGAGTTAATGCTTTTCTAAGTGCGTTGTCAATTGCATTTCCAGGACCTACGCCTAGGCTTGCTGTATGAATAACTTCACCTTTTACTTTTATTCTTACTGTAGCTTCTGCAAGCTGTTTTGAGCTTGTAATAACTCTATAATCAACAAGTTCAAAAAATTTTGGTTTTTGGTTTAAGAGAGCAAGCAAAAGTAAAATAAAGCTTGCACTTGCTCCTTCAAATTGATATCCCTTATGTTCAAGTTCTTTTACTTTTTTTAATAAATCTTGTGCGGTTTTTTTTGAATCACTTCCAAGATCTAGTTTAAAAGTTTCAGCAAGTGACAAAATATTTGAGACTCCTGCTTGTTCACTTACAAGAATTTTATTTATGTTTCCTACAAGCTCTGGTTCAATATGTTCATAAGTTCTTGAATCTTTTTTTACTGCACTTGCATGCAAACCACCCTTATGTGTAAAAGCAGATGTACCAACAAATGATTGATGCTCATTTGGATTTAAGTTTAAAATATTTGCAATTTGTCTTGAAATAGCAGTAAGTTTTGTAAGATTTTTTTCTGGTAAAACTTTTTCTTTATACTTTGTTTCCAAATTTGCAATGATAGAAATCAGGTTCGCATTTCCACAGCGTTCACCAATTCCATTTATAGTACCTTGGATTTGCCTTGCTCCTGCTTCATAAGCAGCTAAAGAATTTGCAACAGCAAGTTCACAGTCATTATGAACATGGATTCCAATTATTGATTTCCCTTGAACTATTTCTTTTGCTTTTGTAACTGCTTTTCTTATTTCTTCAGTTAGTGAACCTCCATTTGTATCACAAAGGATTACCGTGTCTGCGCCAGCTTCACTTGCACATTGAATTACTTTTAAGGTGTATTCTGGATTTGATTTAAAGCCGTCAAAAAAATGTTCAGCATCGAAAAAAACTTTTTTCTTATGAAATTTTAAAAACTCAATACTTTCTTCAATCATTTTTAAGTTTTCATCAAGACTTACTCCAAGAGCCACCCCTACGTGCATGTCCCAACTCTTTCCAACGATGGTTATAAATTCAGTATTTGCTTGTATTAAAGCATTTAAAACTACATCACTTTGTGCTTTTGAATTTGCCCGGCGGGTACTTCCAAAAGCAACAATTTTTGCATTTTTTAATTCAATGCTTTTAATTTTTTTAAAAAACTCACTATCTTTTGGATTTGATCCAGGCCAGCCACCTTCTATAAAATCAACTCCAAGATCATCAAGTAACTTTGTAGTTTTTAATTTATCATCCACAGAAAGAGAAATTCCTTCCATTTGTGCTCCATCGCGAAGAGTTGTGTCATAGATTTGGATTTGTTGGCTCATGGTTACTTTAATAATATCTCAAAACCAGCTTGCTCAAAGTGCTTGTCAGTAGTTATTGAATAAGTCATCTTTAAGAATTAAAGCAAGAATGTATGATGTGTCTAGAAATATAGCTTGATCCATTGGGTTTATTCAATTAAATCGCCTAAAATTTCATGGTGTTTCACAGACAAGTCTGATCGTCCAATTGGCTCAGCCATTTCAGCAATTTCACGCCAAGGATTTTCTTTTTTCTTTTTTCTTTTTTCTGTTATTGCTTCAACAGGTTTAATTTCCTCAATGATAAAAAATATTTCTGTATCAAGAGGGAGGTTTAAATCTTCAAAGAGTTCGATTTTTCTTTTTCCTATGTATTTTCCTTTTATACTCATTAGTTTATTCTCTTGGTTAAATTATACCCAACCTTTGTAAAATTAGCTTGACATTAGTATTCAATTACTTATGTACCTCTGGGTCAGGTAATCCCTGCACTCTAATAGCAACTCTGTTTATACCAAGCCTGAACTCTTGAGTTTGCCACATTTTTGTTCTTGCCCAGTTACCAATTGCATTTTCAAGTTCTTCACTAGCTAAATGAAGTGAATTTCTTCTTAGGGTTAAATCTTGAGTATCAATCTCTCCTTGCTCTCGTGCTTTTTCTAATAGGAAGCTGTAAACATCAGGATTTAAAGCTATATTTACTCCAACGACTTGTGAAAAATTAAGTTCAAAAGCAGCTTAATCCACTTTGAGAATGTATGAGCAAGGTGAGCAACTCTCATTTCAAGTTTAGTGTAAATAGATTTATAACATCTGACATAACGATTAGCCATATGTTCTTGTAT